>CANIFK010000144.1 GCA_947466555.1 Acidobacteriota bacterium
GATGCGCCCGTATTCACGGGGGATCATTTTCTTGGCGATCTGCTGGGCGACGAAGAACGTCCCGCGCAGATTGGTTTCGAGCACGAGGTTGTACTCATCCCAGCTGATGTCGACGGCGGGCTTGCGAACGTTGCAGCCGGCGTTATTGACGAGGATATCGATCTTGCCGAAGGCGGCTTCGGCATCCTCGGCGAACTGGACGATGCTGTCGTAGTTGCGCACGTCGAGTTCGACCGGGATGGCCTTGCGGCCGAGGGCTTCGATCTCTTTCACGAATTCAGCGCAGTCGTCTTTGCGGCGGCTGGTGATGACGAGATCGGCACCGGACTTGGCGAGGGCGCGGCCGAAGTACTGGCCGAGACCGCGGGAGGCACCGGTGACGATGGCCACCTTGCCGGTCAGATTGAAGTAGGGTGTGGGGTTGCTCACGGCTGGACGATCACCTTCATCAAATTGGGTTCGTGGTTATAGAGACGGCGGAAGGCGTCGGGGGCGTCATCGAGCGAGACCTTGGCGCTGATCATCGAGTCGACCTTGATGAGGCCTTTGACGAGGAGATCGATGCAGGCGGGGTATTCGCCGTTGGAGCCGCAGGTGCCCTGGAGGCGGATTTCGCGGGTGACGACCGATTGCAGGTTGAGTTCGATCTTCGGGGTGATGTTGCCGATCAAGGTCACCGTGCCACCCTTGCGAACGCAGGCGAGCGCGGTCTTGATGGGATCGGTGGCGCCAACGGCTTCGAGAACGATGTCGGCACCGCGGCCGCCGGTGCGCTTGAGGATCTCTTCGGCCGGGTCGCAGGACTTCGGATTGAAGCCTTCGGCGGCGCCGAGTTCCTTGGCGAGGGCGAGCTTGGCGTCGTCGAGATCGACGGCGTAGACGGTGGTGCAGCCGGCGTTCTTGGCGGCCTGGATGGTCAAGAGCCCGATCATGCCGGCGCCAACGACGACGGCGGTGTCACCGAGGTGGACCGGGGTGACTTCGACAGCGTGGACGGCGACTGAAACGGCTTCGATCAGCGCGGCGTGTTCGAAGGGAAGTTCGTCGGGCAGCTTGTAGCAGATGTGCTGGGGCACGGCGACGAATTCGGCGAAGGCGCCGTGACGGCGGTAGTCGCCACAGGAGACGCCGAGAACCATGCGGTTTTCGCACAGATTCATGTGGCCGGAGCGGCAGAAATGGCACTTGCCGCAGGAGATCATGGAGTCGAAGGTGATGCGGTCGCCGACGCTCCATTGCGTCACGGCGCTGCCCACTTTGGCGACGAAGCCGGCGGCTTCATGGCCCATCACCAACGGCGGGATGCGGCGGCCGGTGGAGCCGTCGATACCGTGAATGTCACTGCCGCAGATTCCGCAGGCGCGGACGCGGACGAGCAGGTCTTCGGGGCCGAGTTCCGGTTCGGGAACTTCGGTCACTTCGAGCTGCATGTATTCCTTGAGTAATAGCGCTTTCATTGCTGTCCTTTACCGTATCGCAAAATGCGATACGTTTGCTGTTACACAGATTATGAATCGACGACAGTTCTGGATGGGCGCAAGCGGCGTGGCCTTTGCCGCCGAGGGACGAGTGACGCTGGGCGTGATCGGCGCAGGCGGCCGCGGCACGTACGTGATGACGGAGTTCCAGAAGGACATGGCACTGCGCGTTGGCGCGATCTGCGACGTGTACGAGCCGAACCTGGAACGGGCGCTGGGCGTGGTGCGCAAGGCGCAGAATGAACCGGCGCGGGCGGTGCGGCGGTATCAGGACATCTTGGCGGACCGGACGATTGACGCTGTGCTGATTGCGACGCCGGAGCATTGGCATCACCGGATGGTGCTGGACGCGCTGGCGGCGGGTAAGGATGTTTATGTGGAAAAGCCGTTGTGCCAAACGCCGGAGCAGGGCGTGGAGCTGGTGCATGCGGAGCGGGCTTCGCACCGGATTGTGCAGGTGGGCATGCAGCGGCGTTCGTACGACCTGTACCAGCAGGCGCGGGATGTGGTGCGGAGTGGCACGTTGGGCAGTGTGCGGATGGTGCGCGGGTGGTGGCTGAACAATCAGATCAACCCAGGAAAGGAAACTCCGCTGGAGGGGAAGCTGGATTGGGAGCAGTGGCAGGGGCCGGCGGTGAAGCGGCCGGTGGATGCGGCGCGGTTTCGGAATTGGCGGTTGTATTCCGATTACGCGGGCGGCATTGTGGCCGATCAGGGGGCGCATGTTTTCGATGGTTTTCACATGTTGATGGACGCGTCGTATCCGCTGGCGGTGACGGCGGCGGGCGGGCGGCCGCACCGGTCCGGCGTTGATACGGCCGACAGTGTGGTGGTGACGGCGGAGTATCCGGAGGATTTTCTGGGCGTGTTTTCGATCAACTATGCGGCGATGAAGTATGCGTCGAAGAACGATCAGTTGAACCAGTTGGACGGGACGAAGGCGCGGATGGATATTGGGCGGGAGACGTGCCGCGTGTATGCGGCGGGGAAGGAAGAAGAGGTGTTGCTGGAGAAGAAGTCGGCACGGGGATTTGGCTTCGCGACGGAGCTACATGTGCGGAATTTCCTGGAGTGCATTCGCACGCGGCAGAAGCCGACGGCGCCGGTGGCGCTAGGCTTCCAGGCGGCGCTGGTGGTGCAGTTGGCGAATCTTTCGATGAAACATGGGCGGCGGATGCGGTGGAATGCGAAGGAGTGGAAGGTGGAGCAGGCATGATGACGCGGCGGTCTTTATTGGCGGCGCCGCTGCTGCAGGTGAAGGCGCCGAAACGGCCCAATATTCTGGTGGTTTTGACGGATCAGCAGACGCACAACGCCTGGAGCGGGTGCGGGAATTCGTGGTTGAAGACGCCGACGATGGATTCGATTGCGCGGCGGGGCACAGTGTTTACGAACGCCATTTGTCCGTACCCGGTTTGTTCGCCGTCGCGGTCGGCGATCTTCACGGGGCGCATGCCGAGTGAGACGGGCGTGATGGGCAATAACGGGGCAATTCCGGCGGGGATGGCGTCGATGGGGGAGTTGTTTCGGGGAGCCGGATATGAGACGGTTTACGGCGGCAAATGGCACCTGCCGAAGACGTTCGACGGGATGACGGGATTTACGAAGCTGATTGGCGGTTCGGCGCTGGGGAAGGACATGGACGCACCGTTGTCGAACGCCTGCGCGGATTGGCTGCGGCGCAAGCCGGGCGGGCCGTTTTTGATGGTGGCGTCGTTCATGAACCCGCACGATATCTGCGATTGGATTCGTGCGCATAAAGGGACGCGCGAGTTGCCCGCTTCGGCGGTGATGCCGCCGGCGCCGTTGAACATGGCCGTTGACCCGAATGAACCCGAGGCGATTCAATATCACCGGACAGCCGGGTACGACCTGATGTCGCAGGCGGTGGGAATTGCGAGCGAGTGGCGGCGCGATGACATGCGCCTTTACCACCACGACTACTACCGGATGGTGGAGCAGGTGGATGGGGAGATCGGGAAGGTGCTTCGGGCGCTGCGGGAGAGCGGGTTGGAGCAGGACACGGTGATTGTGTTTGCCAGCGACCACGGGGAGGGCATGGGCGCGCACCGATGGGCGCAGAAGGCTTCGTTCTACGAGGAGTCGCTGCGGGTGCCGTTCTTCCTGGCGGGGCCGGGGATTGCGGCTGGCGTCAATGATTCGTTGGCGACATTGACCGATATCGTGCCAACGCTCTGCGCGGTGGCGGGAATTTCGGCGCCTGGCGATATGCGCGGGGTCAACCTGATGGCGCCGTTCACGCGGCCCTTTGTCGCCAGCCAACTTCGTTATGAGAACGCGGGGCGGGAAGGGCGAATGATCCGGACACAACGATACAAGTACATCCGGTTTAACTCCGGCGCGCGCCCGGAACAGTTGTTCGATTTGGAAGCGGATCCTGGGGAAACGTTCAATCTGGCGCCGCGGGCGGGGACCATATTGCAGGACCACCGGGAGTTGTTGCGGGCATGGGCATCGAAAACCGGGGATAGTTCTTTTTTGCGAATTGGGCAATAAAAAACAACACACCTCTTGCATGTGGTGCTTTTCGCATGTTACTCTGACTGAGTCGCAGGAACGACATATTGATGATTCACACGAACTCTGACTTACATACAAATCAGTTCGCGTGGCTAACTTGTCCCAGACAGGGTAGTTCGCCGCGCGTCTGACGCGGCATATTGGAATTGCCACCCGCGGGTGGCTCGCAAGCGTGTTAATTCGGGATGTGGCCGCCCTGAGGCGGCAGTATTCCACTGCGCGGCGCAGGCTGATTCAGTTACTGCGTACCGGCTGCCAGATCCGTATTAACCGACCATGAATGAATAGCTCAAGGGTAGAGCACGGATATTAACCTCCGGGGTTACAGGTTCGAATCCTGTTTCATGAACCAACAGTCTCGAAAACTGTTTCGGTAACAAAGGGGCCTTCTGGGCCGCTGCCATTCGGGGCATAGCTATGCGCCTGGCGGAACATGCCATCCCATGTGGTTTGTGGGTTGGCTTTTAGCTTCGGCCCGCTATGACGGCGGAGTTTGACGCGGACTGGTTGGCCTCAACTTAGGAAAGGGAAGGAGGACAGGAAGATGATTTGGAAGCGGATCGTTGTGCGGGAGATGGAGCGGGCGTTGGTGTTTCTGAACGGGCAACTGCAGGCCATTGAGGGGCCTGGGGTGCACCGGATTCTGACGCTGCGGCGGGGAGTGGAGGTGGAAGTGGTTTCCACGCTGGATGCCGTGCTGCGGCCCGCGCTGGCGGATGGATTGCTGCGGTCGGCATCGGCGCTTGTGGCGGAGAACTTCGTACGCGTGGTTGTTGGCGAGGGTCGCGCCGCGATGGTATTCGCCGCTGGCGTGTTGATTCGTGTCTTGAACCCCGGTGAGTCGGCGCTGGTCTGGCGTGCGCCCCGCGTGGTGACGGTGCGCGAGTTCGACATCGTGGCTGAACCCGCGGTGGAGGCGTCGCTGATCCCTGCGTTGACGCGGTTCGGTGCCGCTGCCGCTCGTGTGCAGTTCCTCATGGTGCCGGAGCAGTCTGCTGGACTGATCTTCGTCAATGGCCAACTGGTGCGCAGCGTCGGTCCCGGGATGCACGCGTTCTGGGCGGCGCTGGGGAACGTACGGGCGGAGCTGGTGGAGTTGCGCCGGCAAGTGCTGGAAGTGAATGCGCAGGAGATCCTGACGAAGGACAAGGTGACGCTGCGTGTGAACATCTCGGCCGAGTTCCGGGTGACCGATCCGATGCTGGCCGCGCGTACGGTGCGGAACGCCGGCGAGGCGCTGTACCGGTTACTGCAGCTGGCCGTGCGGCGGACGCTGGGACGGCGCACGCTGGACGAGTTATTGCAGGAGAAGGTGGACATCGAACCCGCTTCCGCCGAAGCCATCCGCGAGGAGATGGCGGCTGTTGGCGTGGAAGTGGGAACGATGGCGCTGAAGGACGTCATCCTGCCTGGGGAGATCCGGGAGATCTTGAACCAGGTGGTGACGGCGGAGAAGCGGGCGCAGGCCAACCTGATCCAGCGGCGCGAGGAGACGGCGGCGACTCGTTCGTTGCTGAACACCGCGCGGCTGATGGAAGAGTCCCCCATCCTGATCCGGCTGAAGGAGCTGGAAACTCTCGAAAAGTTGACGGAGAAGGTCGGAACCGTGAACGTATCGGGAGGCTTTGAAGGGCTGCTGGAGAAGTTGCTGGCGCCCGTGAAGAAGTAGCTTCGGTTAGCGAGGAAGGGTTAGCAGAACGCGGAGGCCCGGCTCCGCGTTCTCTGCTTTCAACGTGCCGTGATGCCATTGCGCGGCGCGGCGGGCGATCGCCAACCCCAGGCCGACACCACCGGCGTCTTCTTTTCTGGCGCGGTGGGTTTCGGCACGGAAAAAGGGATGGAAGATTTTCTCCAGGGCGTCCACAGGAACGCCGGGGCCTCGATCCCGAATCGATAGTCTCCATTCATCGGGCGCGCAGGTGAGTTCGAGATCGATGGTGGCGCCGTCGGGCGAGTAACGAACCGCATTGCGCAACACGTTTTCAATCGCGCGTCGCAGCAGTTCCCGATCCATCTTCAGTTCCGCGGCGGGCGGAGCATGCAACTCCAATTGGACACCGCGCCCGGCGGCTTCCATCGAGGAGTCCTCGACCGTCTCCGCCAGCAGTTCCGCCAGATCACCCAGCTCCAATTGACGGCTTCCGGGATCTCCTTCGGCGACGCCGATCTCCAGTAGTTCATCGGTCAACAGAGCCAGGCGGTCGCACTCTTTGCGGATCCGGTCCAACGCGGCTTCGCGATTCGGATCCGTGCGGGCCACCTCCACCGCGAAGCGCATCCGCGCCAGCGGCGTGCGCAACTCGTGGGAGATGTCCTGCAACAGGCGGCGCTCCGTCGTTACGAGCGTGTCGATGCGTTCGGCCATCTGATCAAAGGCGCGCGCCAGATTCCCCAGTTCGTCGCGACGCTTCGTTGCCACACGAGCATTCAGATCGCCCGCGCCGAACCGTTCGACAACGCCGGCAAGCTTCCGCAGCGGCGAGACCAGATAGACAGTGAAAAGATAAGCGAGAATCGCAACGGCTGCCAGTATCCATACAAACGCTTCGGAAACGGAAGCACCGTTGGGGGGGAGCAGTTTCAGAACAGTGATCCACCGAATCGAATCGTCCGACGATGGCGCCACCAGGACAAATCGGACAGGAGGTGGAACGGGAAACGGATAACGGGGCCGGAAGGAAGGGCGTTCGGAAAGGAGCGCGGATCGATCCTCGTCCGTAATCAGATCCCGGCCGCGGGCATCGGTCACATAGTACTCATTTGGCGAGTCCGTACCGGCCTCTTTGATGAACTGACGAAGAGCACTACGGCCCTCTTTCAGATAGATCCGCTGGGATACATCGGCGAGAATTCGCCCGCCCTGGAAGGGAGGACCGGCCCCGCGGGAAGTCATCATGGCCGAATGGATAAAGAGCCCCAACATGGCCGCCATGACTGTGGCGATCGACCACACCAGAACTTTGAAATAGAGAGACCTCATGCGGGTGAGAAGAGATAGCCGGCGCCGCGGAGGGTGCGGATGGCAGACCGCCGGGAACCTAGTTTCTTGCGAACATTCGAAATGTGGACGTCGAGGCTGCGCTCATACGGAGACGCTTCCCGTTGATGCAGCGACGTGGCGATCTCGTCCCGCGAGACCGCGCGGCCAGAGTTTCGCAGCAACAGCTCGAGAATATCGAACTCCGCGCCGGTCA
This sequence comes from Acidobacteriota bacterium, assembly GCA_947466555.1. Taxonomy (GTDB): domain Bacteria; phylum Acidobacteriota; class Terriglobia; order Bryobacterales; family Bryobacteraceae. The sequence goes on from CANIFK010000144.1 coordinate 7,214, forward strand.
GCTCCACCGGCAGACCGTCACACCACACTTCGCGAGTCGAGGAAGAAATCTTGACCCCATTGACCTCCAGGACAGCCATCCCGGTGGCAGGGTTCGCCCGGCGCAAAACCGCACGGATCCTGGCCAGCAGTTCGCCGGGTGCGAAGGGCTTGGCCAGATAGTCGTCGGCGCCCTGTTCCAATCCATGAATACGGTCCGATGGCGCCGTGCGCGCCGTCAGCATGATGACGGGAATATTGGAGGCGGCGCGGAGTTGGCCCAGCAAGGTGAAGCCATCGAAGCCCGGCAGCATCACGTCCAAGAGAACGAGATCGAACGCTTCCGTTAGCGCGAGCGCCAAGCCGCCCGGGCCGTCGTGGACCGAAGTCACACGAACGTCCTGGGCGGCGAAGTAGGCTTCCATGAGGCGGCACAGTTCCGTGTCGTCCTCAATCAACAGTAGGTGCATAGGGATCAGATTGCGGGCTAGAACGAGAACGTCAATTGCAGGTCAATGCGGCGATTCCCTGCTCCGCCACCGCCTCCGCCGCCACCGGGACCGCGGCCACCGCCGCCGCCACCGGGACCACCGAAGCCGCCGCCCAGGGAGTTGGAAAGTCCGAAGAGGGGCGAGGTGAGGTTGCCGATCGGTGAGCCGTAGTTCACATGATTGAACAGATTCCGGGCCGAGGCGGAGAAGGTGAGTGAGTACTTCTTGCCGGACACCCCCCCGCCGCCACGAGGACCACCGCCCCCGCCACCGCGAGGACCGCCGCCGCCACCGCCGCGAGGACCGCCCATGCCGCCGCCCATCGGGCCGCCTCCGGGAGGGCCACCGCTGAACGAGCCGCGATCGCCGCCGTCACCGCCTGCCGAACTGGTGGCTTCGCCGAAGCCCCACGTTTTGCTCATGCGTAGATTGACGGTAAAGGAATCCGGCCCGTTGCCATAGTTGCGCGGAATCAGTTTTTCGCCGGGTTGCGGATTCAGGTTGAAGGTGCCGTAGGCCGTGTTGACGATGTCGCGACCGGTGGCGCCGGGGGAGGCGAAAGACGGGCGATCGTTGAAGACGGAGTCGCCGTTGTTGTCGCGACCGGTGGTGATGTTGAAAGGCCCGCCGGTGGAGTACATCAGGAACGGATTCAGGGAGACGCCCCACTTTCCACGCAGATTGCCGCCCATCAGGAACCGGTGATGAATGTCGAAGCTGGACCGGCCGTACTCGGTGGAAAGGTCGTAGGTGTTGGCGGGGAACGAACCCGCGCCATCGGTGTCGCCATTAGCGTGGCCGTAGGAGTAGAAGCCGAAAAGCATGATGTTCGAACGGAAGCGAGTGTTGAAGTTCGTCATCAACTGCCGTTGTTGGAAGGAGCCGGAGGAGTCGTAATAGTAGACGTTGCCGGCGGCGCTGCCGAGCGGCTGCACGCCGGTGCCGGGGGTGGGGGCGTTGATGTTGCGAATACGCAGGGTGTGCAGGCCGCGGGTTTGAACGAAGCTTACGGAGACCGTGGTCGATTTCGGCAGTTGGCGGTCGATACCGAGCACGGTTTGCACGACGTACGGCGACTGCAAATCTTGTGCGACGCGACGGGTGGTCAACGACGTCTGGTATCCGGCGAGCGTCGTGGCAGTCGGCAGATTCGGGAAGAAGTCCGGACTCGGCACCAGGTACTGCAGCTGGTTGGTGCCGTTAAAGCGCTGGGCCTGCAGGGTGAGGTTTTCCTGGAAGCGGTCGTAGAAGATCCCGCCGCCGAGCCGCATCACGGTCTTCGCTGGTTTGCTGCCTTTGCCGTCCAGGCCCCAGGCGATGCTGGCGCGCGGCGCGAAGTTCATGTTGGAGGAGATGTTGGTCTGGTTCTCGTAGCGCAGGCCGTAGTTTACGGTGAGGTTCGGACGCCAGCGCCAGGCATCGTCGAAGAAGACGCCGAAATCGGTCTGGGTGACGCTGGCCAACGGGTTGCCGGAGGTCAATGAGAACTGTGACGCGCCGCCGCCGAGCGCGCGGATCTGCGCTGCGGTCAGCCCCTGCTGCTGGAAGTAGAGGGTGCGACGGTAGCGTTCGAGCGAGGTGATGGCTACCTGCGAACCCGTTATGACCTGATTGTTGCTATCGAGCGCCGGAGCCACGCCGCCGGCGAAGGTGAAGCTACCGCCGAAGCCGTTCGGATTCTTGTCGTCGAGCCAACTGGACCGCAGGCGCCCGCCGAACTTCCAAAGGTGCTTGCCCTTGTTGACCGATGTGATGTTGGTCCATTCGATGGAATTTCGCAGGGTCCGGGCATCACCGATCTGGGCGCCACCGCCGGTGAAGGCGTCCAGGACGGAGATGGACGGAATACTGATGTCGCCAAGCTGGCGTGTATCGCTGCGCAGAAATTGGAAGCGCGATTCGTTGATCGTCGTAGGGCTCAGCACTGCAGTTTCCGTGATCTGCACGGAGTGGTCATGATCGGTGGTGTTGTAGGCACGGGAGGCCAGATTGAACTGC
>CANIFK010000145.1 GCA_947466555.1 Acidobacteriota bacterium
GCGCGTCCCCGTCACCGGTGGCCCCGCAGCCCCCATCACCACCGAAAAACGCCTCATCGCCGGCTTGGATTGGGCTGAAGACGGCTCCCACCTCCTCGTCGCCATGTCCCGCGGCGAAGAGCCCCGCAGCCTCTGGCGTGTCCATCCCGACCACGGCATTCTCGGCCGTGTCGCCGAAGTCGGCATCGGCCTCCTCGCCCCCGCCGTCGCCCGAAAAGGGAGTCGCCTGGCCTACACCACCCGCCTCTCGGATACCAACCTCTGGCGAGCCGATATCGGGGGCGCCAGCCGCGCCCTCACCACGTCCATTCAAATGGATACCGGCCCCCAAATCTCGCCCGACGGCAAGTGGATCGCCTTCCGCAGCAATCGCAGCGGCTTCGATGAACTCTGGGTCTCCGCCAGCGACGGTTCCAGCCTCCACAAAGTAACCGCCATGAACGGTCCCACCACCGGCAGCGCCCGCTGGTCCCCCGACGGCACTCGCCTCCTGCTCGACTCCCGCCCCGATGGCAACGGCGACATCTTCGTCGTCCCCGTCCAGGGCGGCACGCCCCAACCGCTCACCCGCGACAAGTCCAACGAAGTCCTGCCCAGCTGGTCCCCCGACGGTGCTCACGTCTATTTCACCAGCGACCGGTCCGGCGCCTGGGAAGTCTTTCGCATCCCCGCCGACGGCGGCACCGCCGAGCAGATCACCCACACCGGCGCCTCCGCCGGCTTCGTCTCGCCCGACGGCAAATATCTCTACTACGTGAAGCGCTCCGGCGCCGGCGGCGTCTGGCGCCTGCCCCTCCAAGGCACCGCCACGGAGGAGCAGATGGCGCCATTACCGACCAACCTTTGGGGCCAGTGGGCCCTCGGTCCAAAGGGCTTGTACTACGCCGTCTTCGGCGCCCCCGGCGAACGCGCCATCCGCCGCCGCGACCTCGCCACCGGCGCCATTCGCGACGTCGTCAAGCTCGACCGTCTACCCGTCCAGTTCGACAGCGGCATGAGCATCGCGCCCGACGAATCCTGGCTCTGCTGGTCCCAGCTCGACGCCGCCGGTAGCGACATCTACCTCGTCGAAAACTTCCGCTAAAAATCAGGGACCGCAATTACCGAAACCGTCCTACTCCATGAAAAAGCCCACCCGGGGCCGCAAAGACCCCGGGTGGGCACGGGCGAACTAAACTAAAAAACTACTTACCCTTACGCGAAGAATACTTGCTCAGCAGGCCCAGCAACTTGCCCGCCGAAGCCGGCGCCGGCGTCGTACCAAACACGATGTCCACGTTCTTCATCTTCGAACCATACAGCGCCTTGATCGAGTCCTCATCCTCACGCATCGTGCTGCCTTTCAAAGAAACGCCCGCAAACGCGCCACGCGACCGGGACCACGACAGAATCTCCGCCCGCATCGTCGCATCCGTCTCCGCCGAAGACGTCCGGCCCACCGGACCAGCCGCCGCCATCGCCTCTCCGCCAACAGTAAACTTGCTCTTCTCAAACAAACGCTTCGCGCCGCGTTCGTTCATCACCAGCATCACCACGTCCGTCTCCGAACCGCCGATCTGGAACCCGATGCTGCCGCCTTCCACCTTCACCGCGCCCGGAGCGCCCCAGCCGCCGCCGCTCTTCCGGCACGTCACAAACCCGCGCCCGTACTTGCCGCCCACAATGAAGGCGCCGCTCTTCACACCCGGAACCACAATCGCGCACTCCGCCTTATCCAGCAGGTCCTGCGGAATCGACTTGTCCTTGGTGTCCATGATTTCCTGCAACACCGCACCCGCTTCTTCCAACCGGGCCGCGTGCGGATTATTCGTCTGTGCCAACAAGGGCACCGTCAAGAGCAAAGGTAATACGTGCTTCATAGTAACCATACCTACTAGAAGACCAAATGCCGCAACAGGTTACAACTAACTACAGTCCCGCCACCGCCGCCTTCGCCCCGCGGATACAATCCGGAATCCCAATCCCCTCATACGCATTCCCCGCCAAATGCAGCCCCGGGTGCTTCCCGGCTAACTCCCGGATCTCCGCCACCCGCGCCCGATGGCCTAATCCGTACTGCGCCATCGCCCCTGTCCACCGCGTGACCCGCGTAAACATTGGCATCTTCGTCAATCCCACCAGGTCTTTCAACTCCGCCAGCACGTCCCGGATCAGGTCCGCCTCCGGCACATCAATCGCCGCCCCGCCCAGAAAACACCGCAGCAGCGCCTTCGCCGGCGGCACCCGGTGATCGAACTTCGTCTTCACATAGGTGCAGGCCGCCATCCGCCGCCGCTCCACCTTCGGAACCAGGAACCCGAACCCGTTGATCTTGCCCTCAACATCGGCCTGCTCATAACCCAGCGCCAACGTCACCGACGAGTTATAGCGAACCGCACTCAACAACTCCGCCAGCCGCTCATCCACCGGCCCCAGGACCCGTCCCGCCGCCGTCGCCGGGCAGCACACAAACACATGCTCGGCGTAGATCTTCTCTTTCTTCAGCTCAATCTCGTACCCGAAATTCGCCTTCCGGATCGCCACAGCCTCGCCCTGCACCCGGTCCATTTTGTCCGCCAACTGGCAAACAATGGCCTGCGTCAACTGTTCCATCCCGCCCTTCAGCGTCCGGAACAACGGCCCCGCCGGCGCCTGCTTCGCCCGCTGTGCCCGCATCACCAGCGTGCCCTTCGTCAGGCTCCCGTACTTCTTCTCCATGCTGACGAACATCTCCAGCACCGCGTCCGCGCTCAGCTCCTCCGGGTCCCCGCCATACACGCCCGCCAGCAGCGGCTCGGCCAGATAGTCCACCGCCTCTTGCCCGTAGTGCTCCCGCACCAACTGGGCCACGCTCCGCTCCGGCGGGTTCTCCACCGGGCTCCGGAAATACTCCAGCCCCATCTTGATCTTCGTGCCCCAGCTGAACAGCGGGCTCTTCACCATGGGCATGATCTGCGTCGGCACCATCATCATCAGTCCGTCGGGCATCGGCACCAGTTGCCCGCCCTTCACAATCGACGTCACCCGTTGGTGGTCGTTGCTGCCAATGACGTCCGCCTCCAAGCCCAGCTCGCGGATCAGGTCCATCGCCGCCGGCTTCGACGCCAGGAAGCTGTCCGGCCCGCCCTCCACCAGGCAGCCCTCCACGTGGTCCGTGCGGATCACCCCGCCCAGCCGCGTCTCCCGCTCAATCAGCACCGGCCGGTGCCCGGCTTTCGCCAGGTACCAGCACGCTGCCAATCCGGTTATGCCACCGCCAATGACGACATGGGAGGGCAAAGGGTCACCCTCCTACGGGCGGAATTCGCGGACAATCTGCACGGTCGCCTTCACGTTCTCCACCGGCGTCTCCGGCAGAATCCCGTGGCCCAGGTTGAAGATGTGCCCCGGCCGTGTTCCCGTGCGCTTCAACAACTCGTGGATCTTCGCCTTCAACTCCGGTAGCGGAGCAAACAGCGCCACCGGGTCCAGGTTCCCCTGCACCGCCGAACGGTAGCTGATGTCCATCCACGCCTGGTCGATGTTCACGCGCCAGTCCACGCCCATCACGTCGCCGCCGGCCGCGTGCAGTTCCCGGAAGAACCCGGAAGCGCCCGTGCCGAAGTGGATCACCGGTACGCCCGTCGAACGGATACGCTCGATCAACGCCCGCGAATACGGCGCCACGTAGCGGACGTAGTCGTCAGGAGACAACGCGCCCACCCAGCTGTCAAACACCTGGATCGCTCGCGCGCCATTGGCCACTTGCATGATCGCGAACGGCCCCAGCACGTCGACGATCTTGCCCATCAGCCGGCGCCACAACGTCTCGTCGGTGTACATCAGCCGCTTGGTTTGCAGGTAGTTCTTGGACGGCCCGCCTTCAATCATGTAGCTCGCCAGCGTGAACGGCGCGCCCGTGAAACCAATCACCGGCACCTTGCCCGCCAGCGCCCGCGTCACCAGCTGGATCGACTCGCCCACGTAGCCCAAATCGTCCGTGTTCGAAATCGACAGCGAATCGACATCGTTGGAATCTCGCACCGGGTTGTCGATGTGCGGACCCTCGCCCGCACGGAACTCCAGCTTCAGCCCCATCGGCTCCACCGGCAATAGCAGGTCGGCAAAGATGATCGCCGCGTCCACGTCCAGAATCTCCACCGGCTGCAGCGTCACTTCCGCGGCCAGGTCTGGCCGTTTGCAGATCTCAAGGATCGAGTTCTTCGCCCGGATGTCACGGTACGGCTTCAGGTACCGGCCCGCCTGCCGCATAAACCACACTGGTCGCACGTCAGTCGGACGGCGACGGCAAGCATCAAGAAATCGGCTGCTCATTGGAGCCACGCGCATTGGGCCTCCCCCCGGTCTTCGCACAGAAACGCACGAAACCCGATCGGTAAATGTTTCGCCGCCCACTGGCGGCCTTGGATATAGGTTGGTTTTGTCCACGCCTCGGAATCGATGCACCGCGGCGCTACAACAGAGACGGAGTACATGCCCTGCGACGGATAGCCCGTACGCGGGTCCATGATGTGCGAATAGATTCGCTTCCCCACCTGAAAGAACTTCTCGTAGTTGCCCGAAGTCGACATGGACTGATTCTTCAGGTACAACTCGGCCACATGCTTTTCCCCGTGGCGCGGATCACGGATCACTACTTTCCATCCGCGCGGTTCGTCCGGCGGTGTATTGATCCCATACATCGAACTGCCCCCGGCGTTGATCAACGCCCCCGACACGCCCCCGGACTTCAAGATCTCCACCATCCGGTCCACCGCATACCCCTTGCCGATCCCGCCGGGATCGATCTCGAGGCCGTCTCGTTCAAATCGGACTGTGCGTGTCGTGGTCTGCAAGGAAAGATTCTTATAGCCCGTCCGGGCCAAAGCGGTTCGCACTTCCGACCGGTGCGGCATGCGGCCGGAACCCTTGTAGAATCCCCAAACCCGCATCAGCGGTCCCACCGTGATGTCGAATGTACCTTCGCTCTGTTCGCTGTACCGCACGCAAGCCGCCAACAGGTCAAACAGTTCCTGGCTGACAACCACGCCACGGCCCGCGGCGCTTCGGTTCACTGTGCTCCACTCGCTCCCAGGCCGGTAATTCGATAGCATCCGGTCCAGGCGGCGAGCCTCTTCCAACGCCGATTCAACAGCGGCCGCCAGGTTTCCGCGGTCACTGCCCCACGCGGCGATCGAAAAGGTGGAGCCCATCGCATCTACGCTGGATTCGTAGCGGATCGGGGGGTCCGCCGCATAGGCCAACGCGGTTGCTAGTATCCAAACTAGCACACCAAACCGTATTTTTCGGCGAAAAAAAGGCGAAATCACAGTAAAGTAAACAGTTTTCCGCGGCTCGCAAGTGCCGCTTCCCCTACAACTTACCAATTACCCCTAAATCCTGTCACTCGATTCTTTAGCACCGTTCACTTCCGGACGGTATCTGATATGCTCAGATGTTGCCGTTGTCAACCCGATCACGGGAAGGAAGAGGTTCATTGGATGCGTGTTCACCTGGTAAATCCGAGTGACTCGTCGTTTGGTATTGGCGTAATTACACCCCGGTGGCTGTACGTCCTTGCTGCGGCGACTCCCGCCAAGTATGGCGATCCGATCATTACTGACGAAACCCTGGAACAGCTGGACTTTAACAATGTCCAGAAGGGTGACATCGTCGGCATCGGTATCCATACCGGCAACGCCCTCCGGGGCATGTCGGTCGGCCGGCAGTGCCGTGAACGCGGCGCCATCGTCGTCTACGGCGGTGTGCACCCTACGCTCTACCCCGATGAAGCCCTCGAGTTCGGCGCCGCCCACGTGGTGGTCAAGGGCGACGGCGACGTGGTCTGGGGCCAGGTGCTCGAAGACATCGGCAACGGCTGCGCCAAACAGATTTACGACGGCGGCCGCATCGGTGGCAAACAGTTTCTCCCGGCTCGCTGGGATCTCGCCGGTCGCGACAAGTACATGTGGGCCTCCGTCCAGACCGTCCGCGGCTGCCCCAAGCACTGCTCGTTCTGCTCCGTGTGGCGTACCGATGGCCAGAAGCCGCGCCAACGCGAAGCCGATATCGTCATCGAAGAAATCGTCCAGCTCCGCCGCATGGGCTACCGCTTCATCGCCCTCGCCGACGACAACTTCTACCCGGTCACCAACACCGACATCATGCTTGCTGAAAAGCAGGGCAATGTCGCCCGCGTCGCCGAACTGAAAGCCATTCGCGAAGAGCGCTTCGACCTGATGGCCAAGCTCGCCATGCTCCCCAAGGACATGGTGTTCTTCACCCAGATCACCATGGAAGCCGGCGAAGACACCGAGTTCCTGGTGGCCATGAAGAAGGCCCACATCCTAGGCGCGCTCATCGGCGTCGAGTCGGTCACCGAAGAAGGCCTGAAGGCTGTGTTCAAGGACTTCAACAAGGCCGGCGATTCGCTCGCCACCCGCCTGAAGACCTTCCGCGCCCACGGCGTTCACGTCCTCGGCAGCTTCATCTTTGGCTTGCCGACGGACCGCGAAGACACCTTCGCCGCCACCGCCGCTCTCGCCAAGGCCGCCGACCTCACCTTCGCCCAGTTCGTCATGCTCACGCCGTTCCCCGGAACCGTGGACTTCGAACGCTGGGAAAAGGGCTTGGGTGACAACATCCCCAAGATCAACGGCACCCCCATCAGCCGCTACTGGCTGATCCCCCACGAGATCCGGCCGAAGATGTTCACCCCCCACCCCACCATGAGCTCGGAAGACCTCCGCGCCCGGACGCAGGGCGTGTGGGACAAGTTCTACGACCTCAAGGAAATCTGGCAGCGCTCCAAAGTGGCGCCGACCCTGAAGGGCCGCCTGGCGTTCCTGTTCATCTCCAAGTTGTACCGGCAGATGTACGCGAACACGGGTATCTCGACGGATTCGGCTCGTCGCGAACGGGCCACCCGTATGGCGCGCCTGCTGGCCATCCCGTGCCGTAAGCTCTTCATGGCCAAGCCCATGCCGGAGCTGCAGTCCCCGGTCCAGGTGATGCGTCCGGCTTCCACTCTGGTTTCGATCGGCGACTAAGCCCGATTCCATGACAGAATATGGCGAGCCGCCATGCCCCGTATTCTGATCAACGAGTGTAAGCAGGAGATCTCCTCCTTCAACCCGGTCGTAGCCCACTATGAGGACTTCCTCATCGACAAGGGCGACGACGTACTGAACTACCATCGCCCCGTCCGCTCAGAAGCCGGCGGGGCGATGAACGTTTTCGCCACCCGCCCGGACGTCGAACTGATCGGGGGCTTCGCCGCCCGCGGCATCACCTCCACGGGCACCATTTCATCGGCCGCGTTCGCGCGCATTGCCGAGGAGTTCCTCGGCGCTGTCCGCGAAAACCTGGGGCGGTTCGATGCCATCTATTTCTCGCTCCACGGCGCCATGGCGGCCGAGGATGTCGACGACTGCGAAGGCTACCTGCTGGAGAAGACCCGCGAGATCGTCGGCGAGCAAATGGCGATCGCCGTCTCGCTCGACCTGCACGGGATTCTGACGGACAAGATGCTCCAGCACGCGAGCGTCACCACGGTGTTCCACACCAACCCGCACGTCGACTTCTACCAGACGGGCCAGCGCGCGGCGCGCCTGCTGCTCCGCCTGCTCGATGGCGAGATCAACCCGGTGCATATCCGCATCCCCGTGCCGGCGCTCGTACGCGGCCAGGAGTGCATCACCGCCACCGGCATCTACGGCAACTGGGTGAAGGAAGCCATCGAGTTTGAGAACTCGCCCGGCGGGCTGAGCGGCGGCTTCTTCATCGGCAACCCGTTCACGGACGTGCCGGACCTGTGTTCGAATGTTTTCCTGGTAGCGGATGGCGACCCGGCGGCGGCGTGCGAGCTGGGCAAGCGGATGGCGCTCGAATTCTGGGACTCGCGGGCCATCATGCAGCAGCCGCTGTTGGCGCTGGAAGAGGCCGTAGGGATCGCGAAGAACGCGACGGGCCGCGTGGTGCTGGTGGATGCTGCCGACGCGACGAGCTCCGGCGCCTCGGGCGATTCGAATGCGATACTCGCCGAGTTGATCCGGCAGGGCTGCACGCGGACGGCGCTGGTGCCGATCGTGGACGCGCCGGCCGTGCAGGCATGCTTTGCGGCGGGGATTGGCGGGGAGGTGACGGTGCCGGTGGGCGGAGCGCTCGACCCGCGCTTCACGCCAGTGACGGTGACGGGCCGGGTGCGGATCCTCTCCGATGGACACATGAACAGCGAGAGCCACGGCGAGCACTGGTACGCCGGGCCGACGGCCGTGTTGCAGGCCGGGCCGAACACCATCGTCCTGATGTCGCGGCCAGTAAGCCTCTACGACCGGACGCCGTTCCTGGTGAACGGGCAGGACCCGGCGGCGTTCGACATGACGGTGGTGAAGAGCCCTTTGTGCCAGCCGCGGTTCTTCAATGATGGCGCGGAGCACGTGCTGAACATCGACGCGCCGGGCTCAACCAGCGCCAACGTCAAGGGCCTCGGCCACACGGTGGTGCGCCGGCCGTTGTATCCGCTGGACGATCATTTTGCATACACGCCGGAGCCACGGATTTTCCGGCGGGGATAAAGGAGAGAGATGGGATCGAAAATTGAGCGGGTATTGGCCTACGGGCTGCGCGGCAAGACGCCGGAGGGCGGCTGGTCCAACGAGTTGCAGCCAGAGGACTGTGTCCACACGATCATCGCGGTGGTGACCGCGGACGGCATCGGCTGGGGCTCGGTGTTCACTTCGGAGGCGCTGGTGAAGGCGTCGCTCGAAATCCTGCGGCCGCTGCTGATTGGGGAGAACGCGCTGGAGCCGGAGCGGGTGAGCGAGAAGCTGCACCAGAATACGTTCTGGCTGGGGCGCGGGGGCTCGATTACGCATACGATCAGCGGGATCGATATCGCGCTGTGGGACCTGATGGGCAAGGCTTGCGGGCAGCCGGTGGGCCGTCTGCTGGGCGGGCGCTATCGGGAGCGTGTGCGGCCGTACGCCAGCCTGCTGATGCGAGAGCCGGAGCAGATGGAAGGCGAACTGTTCCCGGTGAAGGCGCAGGGCTTCCGGGCGTTCAAGATTGGCTGGGGCCCGTTCGGCCGCAAGAGCAACGCCGTCGATGAAGCCATCGTCCGCGCGGCGCGCGAGGCGGTGGGCGAGGACTCGCTGCTGATGGTGGATGCCGGCGGGTCGGACGCCTACTGGCAGGGCGGGTACAAGTGGGCGCTGCGGACCGCGGAGATGCTGGCCGACTATGACGTGTTCTGGTTCGAGGAGCCATTGCATCCGGATGCCTTGGAGGACTACGTGGCGTTGCGCCGCGCGTCGAGCGTGACCATCGCCGGCGGCGAAGTGCTGACACGGCGGCAGTCGTTCCAGCCGTGGCTCACGGCTGGGGCGTTCGACATCGTGCAGCCGGACGTGACCAAGTGCGGCGGGCTCAGCGAGCAGCGGCGTATCGCGCAGATGGCTGTCGATAACGGGGTTCGTTTTATTCCGCATGGGTGGAACACGACCGTGGGATTGGCCTCGGATCTGCAGATTGCCTCGGCGTTTGCGGGGACGGATCTGGTGGAGTATCTGACGGGATCGCCGTTCATTGATGACCTGTTTGGATTGAAGCTGGACGCCGATGGGATGCTGCCGATTCCGGCGGGGCCGGGGTTGGGGATTGACCTGAACCTGGACGCTCTGGCGGAGTTGTCGCGGACCGATGTATCGGATTTGAGAC
>CANIFK010000146.1 GCA_947466555.1 Acidobacteriota bacterium
GTCACGGCGGCGCATCCGCAGTTGGTGGAGCAGCAGCGTTCGATTGAAGAGATCATCGCGCGGATGAAGGCCGTGGATAAGGGCTGGTATCCGAAGTTCGCGGTGCAGGCGTCGGCGTTTGGGCGCGGCTCCGGGGCGCGCGTTTCGGGTCCGTTCGCGGGCGGTGCGCATGGGTTGTATCCGGACCACGGCAACTGGGCGATTGGGTTTACGGCGACGCTGCCACTGATGGATTTCAAGCAGCAGCGGATTCGCAAATCGGTGGAGGCGCAGCGGCAGACGCGCGAGGAATCGAAGAAGGAATTGGTGGAGCGGGAATTGTCGGGACGGCTGGCGCAGGCGAAGGTGCAGTTGGACGGGGCGCGGCGGATCAACACGCTGGCGCCGCGGCAGTTGGCTTCGTTGCAATCGGTGTTGACGCAGACGCAGGCGCGGTACCGGGCGGGGCTGGGCACGCTGCTCGAAGTGGCCGATGCGCAGCGGCAGTTGACGCAGGCCGAGATTGAGGCCGCGCTGGCGCGGCTGGCCGTGTGGCGCGCGGAGTTGGCGATGGCCTACGCGCAGGGTGATTTGGAACCGTTTCTGGCGAGGCTTCCCTAGCGATGTGGCTGATCCTCAGCGCGCTGCGCCGTCCGGTCACCGTTCTGGTGGCGGTGCTGGCTGTGGTGATGGCGGCGGGGTTGGCGATTACGCGGATGGCGATCGATATCTTCCCATCGCTGGGGGCGCCGACGATCTATGTGGCGCAGCCGTATGGCGGCATGGATCCGGCGCAGATGGAAGGGTATTTAACCTACTACTACGAGTATCACTTCCTCTACATTGCGGGCATTGAGCATGTGGAATCGAAGAACATTCAGGGCGCTTCGCTGATGAAGCTGGTGTTCCATCCGGGCACGGATATGGACCAGGCGATGGGGCAGGTGGTGGGGTATGTGAACCGGTCGCGGGCGTTCATGCCGCCGGGGGTGGTGGGGCCGTTTATTACTCGTTTTGATGGCGGCAGTTTGCCGGTGGGGCAGTTGATTTTTTCGAGCGCGACGCGGAGCCCGGCGGAGATGCAGGACATTGCGTTGAACCGCGTGCGGCCGCTGTTTGCGACGTTGCCGGGCGTGTCGGCGCCGCCGCCGTTTGGCGGGAATCAGCGGGCGATTGTGGTGCGGCTGGACCCGGACAAGATGCGCACGCATCGCATTTCGCCGGAGGACGCGATCAAGGTTGTGAATCAGGCCAGTTCGGTGCAGCCGGCGGGGAATATCCGGATTGGCGATTTCAATAATCTGGTGGAGTCGAACTCGGCGCTGGGCGGGAATCTGAGCGAGTTGTTGCGGGCGCCGCTGCGGCCGGGCGAATCGCCGCCGACGTTTTTGGGCGATATTGCGACGATTGAGAGTGGCACCGATATTGTGACTGCTTATGCGCACGTGAATGGCAAGCGCACCGTTTATATGCAGATCACCAAGCGGGCCGATGCGTCGACGCTGGATGTGATCCGGCGGGTGCGGGAGAATTTGGGCGCGTTTAAGGCTGTTTGTCCGGAAGATGTGGACGTGCGGGTGGAGTTTGACCAGTCGCGATTTGTGACGGCGGCGCTGCGTTCGCTGGTGAATGAAGCCGCGCTGGGCGCGTTGCTGACGGCGCTGATGGTGCTGATTTTCCTGCGCGATTGGCGGAGCAGTTTGATTGTCGTCGCGACGATTCCGGTGTCGTTGTTGGCGGCGGTGATCGGGCTGTGGGCGTTTGGACAGACGTTGAACATGATGACGCTGGGCGGGCTGGCGCTGGCTGTTGGTGTGCTGGTGGACGAGGCGACGGTTGAGATTGAGAACATCCATTCGCACATGGCCGAAGGGCTGAGCCGGGCGCGGGCGGTGGTGGATGCGGCGTCGAAAACGGCGGTGGCGCGGTTCCTGTCGATGTTGACGATTCTGGCGGTTTTCCTGCCTTCGTTCTTCATGACCGGCGTGGCGCGGCAATTGTTTGTGCCGCTGGCGCTGGCGGTGGGGCTGGCGATGGTGGCTTCGTATCTGTTGTCGTCGACGCTGGTGCCGGTACTTTCCACGTGGCTGATGCGGAGTGCGTCGGCGGACGAAGGGTCGTCGTTGAAGGCGGCTTATACGGGGTATTTGAAAGCGGTGCTGGGGGCGCGGTGGGCGGTGGTGGCCGGGTTCCTGGTGGTGACGGGCGGGTTGGTTTACTGGCTGCTGCCTTCGATGGGGAAAGAGATTTTCCCGATCGTTGATACCGGGCAGTTCAAGCTGCGGATTCGGGCGGCAACGGGGACGCGGATTGAGCGCACCGAAGTGGTGGCGCTGCGGGCGTTGCAGATTGTGGAGCGGCTGGTGGGCAAGGAACACATTGCCATTAGCTCCGGTTTTATTGGGGTTCAGCCGGCGAGCTATCCGATCAACACGCTGTATCTGTGGACGTCGGGCCCACATGAGGCGGTGCTGCAGGTGCAGCTGAAGCCGTCGGCTACGCCGCGCGGGGAAGAGCTGAAAGAGAAGCTGCGCGACTATTTCGCGCGGGAGTTGAAGGACACGACGATTTCGTTTGAGGCCGGGGATATTGTGGCCGAGGTGTTTTCGTTTGGTTCTCCGACGCCGGTGGAAGTGGCGATGCAGGGGCCGTCGCTGGCGGCGAATTTGGAACACGCGCGGAAGGTGATGAAGGAGTTGCAGACGGTGAAATCGCTGCGGGATTTGCAGTTCGCGCAGCCGCTGGATTACCCGACTGTCGACGTGAAGATTGACCGGGAGCGGGCCGGACAGTATGGGTTGACGATGCAGGATGTGTCGAAGTCTTTGGTGGCGGCGACATCGTCGAGCCGGTTCACGGATCCGAATTACTGGCGCGACCCGGTGAGTGGGAACGCGTTCCAGATTCAAGTGGAAATTCCGCAGCACCGGATGGCGTCGACAGACGATCTTTCAAATTTGCCGGTGATGAATAACCGGCAGGCGCGGCCGGTGCTGGGCGATCTGGCGACCATCGAACGCGGCAAAACGTTTGGCCAGGTGGAGCGGTACAACATGCAGCGGGTGATCTCGGTGACCGCCAATATTCAGGGCAAGCCGCTGGGCGAGGTGGAGAAGGAAATTCAGGCCGCGGTTGAGCGCGCGGGTAAGCCGCCGCGGGGCGTGACCGTGAATATTCGCGGGCAGATTCCGCCGTTGCGCGAGACGCTGGCTGGTCTGCAGATGGGTCTGTTGATTGCGATTGCGGCGATCTTCCTGTTGCTGACGGCGAACTTTCAGAGCTTCCGTTTGGCGCTGGCGGTGGTGCTGACTTTGCCGGCGGTGGTGGCGGGTTCGTTGCTGGCACTGAAGGTGACTGGCGGCACGTTGAATGTGCAGAGCTTTATCGGCATCATCATGGCTACGGGCATTGCGACGGCGAATTCGATTTTGCTGGTGACCTTTGCAAATATGGCTTTCCGGCACGGGCGGACGCCGGTGGATGCGGCGCTGGATGGCGCGCGTGGGCGGCTGCGCGCCGTGTTGATGACGGCGCTGGCGATGATCGCCGGCATGTTGCCGATTGCGCTGGGCCTGGGCGAGGGCAGTGAACAGACGGTGCCGCTGGGCCGCGCGGTGATCGGTGGATTGATCCTGGCCACGTTTACGACTCTGACTTTGCTGCCGGCGCTTTATGCGATTCTGCAGGCCCGCGGCACCTCTACTTCCAAATCGTTGGATCCGAACGACCCTATGAGCAGCTACTATGAACGCACGTAATTTTCTCCTGCCTATCCTGTTTGCCGCCGCCGCGCTGGCGCAGGAGACGACACCGGTTGTCGTGAAAGTGTTGGACCGGCGGCTGAAGTTACCGGCCGAGGTGCAGGCGTATCAGTCTGTGGATCTGGTGGCGCGTGTGCAGGGGTTTGTGGAGAAGGTGCTGGTGGATCGCGGCAGTATGGTGAAGAAGGGCGATTTGCTGGTGGAACTTTCGGCGCCGGAGATGAAGGCGCAGTTGAGCGAGTTTGAGGCCAAGGCGCTGGCGATTGAAAGCCAGAAGGCGGAGGCGGAGGCGCGGTTGGCCGCGTTGGAAAGTACGCTGGCGCGGTTGCGCGATGCGGCGAAGACGCCGGGGGCGATTGCGGCGAATGAGGTGGTGCAGTCCGAGAAAGCCGTGGAGGCGCAGAAGGCGTTGATTCGGAGCATTCAGACGCAGGCGACGGCGGCGCGGGCATCGGCGGCGGGGTTGAAAGAGATGTTGCAGTATCTGTCCGTGACGGCGCCTTTTGATGGGGTGATTACGGAACGGAAGGTGCATCCGGGGGCGCTGGCGGGGCCTGCGGCGCCGGCGCTGTTGCGGTTGGAACAGATATCGCGGCTGCGTGTGGTGGTGGCGGTGCCGGAGTCGGAAGTGAGCGGAATTGTGCGGGGCGCGGCGGTGCCGTTTTCGATTCAGGGCGGGTTGTCGGGGACGGGGACGGTGGCGCGGTTGGCGCGGTCGTTGGATCCGCGGACGCGAACGATGTCGGTGGAGTTGGACGTCAGCAACGCCGGGGGCGCGCTGGCGCCGGGGATGTATGCGGAAGTGACGTGGCCGGTAAGGAAGGCGAAGGGGTCGATTCTGGTGCCGCCGGGGGCGGTGGTGACGACGACGGAGAAGGTGTTTGTGATTCGGAATAACGGCGGCACGGCGGAGCACGTGCAGGTTTCCAAGGGCGCGTCGGCGGGGGATTTGATTGAGGTGTTTGGGAATTTGAAAGATGGGGATTTGGTGGTGAAACGCGGGTCGGACGAAATTCGGGTGGGACAGGCGATAAAATAACTCGCTGTTCTGTAGCGCGGTATCAGATGCTCAGAAAAGTGCCGGCCTAGGACGTTCTTAGTGATGTCAGTCTGGCGCGTATGTGATTTCTAACCGCCTTTCGGTGCTTTATCTCCGCCACCGCCATCTGGGCACACATCAAGCCACTCAGGAGTTGATTGGTACGTTCCTCTGGACTAGCCGAGTTAGACTGCGCCTCGCGGTAAAGGCGCACTGCCTGATCAACCAGTAGACGGTCACGGTAACCTGTTCCAGCCCTTTCAGCCTCTACCTCGCCAAGCAGTCTCTCGAGTCTCTTGGTTAGGGGAGGCAGTGCTTCAGCTAAAAAACTATTTCTGTAAGATATGGTCATGCCCGAAATCCTAGCACACACCGCAGGCACCTTGGTAAAATCGCGGCGTGCGCATCCTCAGTTCCCTTCTGTTTGCCGTGACGGTGTTCGCGGCGCCGAGTCCCTTTGTTGGCCGGTGGAATTTCAATCTGCCGAACAATCATGCTTCTTGGCTTGGGATTATGGAGAAGAACGGGGCGTTGGAGGTTTGGTATCAGCCGACGGGCGGGAATGTTTTCCAGTTGAAAGAAGTGAAGCAGAGCGGCAGTCATCTTTCGCTGACTGTGGTGGCGGGGAATGAGAAGCGTCCGGGTGTTACGTGGGAACTTGAGGCGGTTGGCAAGACGCTGAAGGGCCAGCAGCTTCGCGCCGGTGTGGCGACTCCGCTGGAAGGCACGCCGGCGCCGAAACTG
The DNA here is from genome assembly GCA_947466555.1 of Acidobacteriota bacterium. Classification (GTDB taxonomy): domain Bacteria; phylum Acidobacteriota; class Terriglobia; order Bryobacterales; family Bryobacteraceae. Next base: position 5,524 of record CANIFK010000146.1, read on the forward strand.
GATGGCGCGGCGCCGAAGAAATGGACCAAGGCGGAGCCGCTGTTCAACGGCCGGGATTTGACGGGATGGGAGCCGATGGGTGACCCGAAGAACTCGCATTGGGTGGTGAAGGACAGCCTTCTGGTGAATGAAGACCATGGCGCTAATCTCCGCTCCTCGCGCAAGTTCAACGATTTCAAATTGCACTTCGAAGTCCTCTGCCCCGATCATGCCAACTCCGGTTTCTACCTGCGCGGGCGGTACGAAGTGCAGCTGGAGTACGAGCCGCTGTCGGCTAATCCGCCCGAACGGCGCATTGGTTCCGTCTATGGCCGGATCGCGCCGGAAGGCGACCTGAAGCGGCAGCCCGGCGAGTGGGAGACGTTCGACATCACCCTCACCGGTCGCCGCGTGACAGTGGTTCGTAATGGCGTTACGACGATTAATAACAAAGAGATTGAAGGTATCACCGGCGGGGCACTGGACGCCAATGAAGCCGAGCCGGGGCCGTTCTACATTCAGGGCGACCACACGGGCGGGCTGAAGTTCCGCAATATTACGATCTCTGTTCCGGCTGGGAAATAACCGCCATAAGAAGTTTCGATTGACGGGCGCGGGCCCGGTTTCCTATCCTGCGAATACGCCCGTTCCTGCGTTCAGGAAGTAAACCGCGCCTTGCTGCGCATCCCCCTCACCGTCTGAGCCCTCGCGCCCCGTTTGCGGCGTGATGTTAACTTCAGGGGGTTTGTCATCGTGAATCGAATTCTTGTCGCGGCTATAGCCGCGCTCTTACCGTTATATGCCCAGACCAGCTCGCTTCAGGGCACCGTTACTGACGGCCAAAACGCTGCGATCGCCGACGCCATCGTCAGCCTGACTAATACCGACACCACGGCCCAGCGCAAGTCGCTTGCCTCGGCCGTCGGCTCCTACTCCTTTGCTCAGGTTCCGCCTGGCAACTATCGCGTCGAGGTCCAGCATCCGGGCTTCCGCACTTTCTCTTCGCAGATTCGGCTGCAAATCAATACTCCGTCCACGCTCAACGTCGCGTTGGAGCTGGGGCAGGTCACCGAAACGGTAAACGTCAGTGAAGAGGCTGTCTCTATCAACACGCAGAATGCGACGATTGGCAGCCCTTTTACGGAAGTGCAGGTGCGCCAGTTGCCGCTGCAGACACGCAATGTCGTGGAACTGCTGGCGTTGCAGCCCGGTGTGACTTCGACGGGGCAGGTGATCGGCGCCAAGGCCGATCAGAACAACGTCACGCTGGACGGCGTGGACGTCAACGACAGCCAGGGCGCCAACGGATTTCTGGCCGTGCTGCCGATTCCGCTGGACTCGGTGCAGGAGTTCCGCACCACGGTGGCCGGGCAGGGCGCCGATCAGGGCCGCTCCGCCGGTGGGCAGGTTTCTGTCGTCACCAAGTCTGGTTCCAACAACCTCCACGGTTCGCTGTACGAGTTTCACCGCAACGTGAAAACGGCCGCCAATAACTGGTTTTCCAACCGCGCCGGCATTGCCCGGGAAGCGCTGATCCGGAACCAGTACGGCGCCTCGCTGGGTGGCCCGGTGATCAAGAACCGCGCGTTCTTCTTCTTCAATTGGGAAGACCGCAAGGACCGTTCTTCTTCGGCGCAGACGCGCACGGTTCCCACCGAAACCTATCGCAACGGGCTGATTCTAATGCGCACGAATACTGGCGGCATCCAGACGTTGACGCCCGCCGACATCCGGCAGATCGATCCGCTGAAACAGGGCAACAGCGCCTTCATGCTGGACCTGATGAAGAAGTATCCGCTGCCGAACGATCTGCTGACGGGCGGCGACCGCGGCCTTAATTTCGCCACCTTCCGCTTCAACGCTCCTTATACGCGCAATGACCGCGCCTACGTTGGGAAGATGGATTTCAATCTCGACAAAGCGGCGATGCACACGCTGAGCGTTCGCGGCACGCTGACCGACAACGTTCGCGACGACACGGCCAACCTTGCGCAGTTCCCGGGCCAGGACGCGGCGTCGAAGATCCTTGAAAATCACCGTGGGATTTCGCTCCGCTACACCGGGGTCATCAAGCCGACGCTGATCAACGTTTTCAACTACGGGCTCACGCGGCTGGGCTCGCAGTCGTCCGGTGTGAAGGGGTCTTCGGTGACCTTCACGCCGTCGAACTTTCAGGCTTTCCCGCGCGCGATTACGCGCATTCAGCCCACGCACAACATCGTGAACGACACGACGTGGACCAAGGGCACCCATTCGGTACAGTTCGGCATCAACTTCCGCATCGTGACCAACGACCGCCAGCAGGACAACAACTACGCCACCTATAGCTACGGGCGCAACACGCTGAAGGGCCTCGGCGCCGATATCAACGATTCGGCCATCGCTTTCCTGCGGCAGCGCACGGGCATTTCAAATCTGGCGCTTTCCGAAGCAACGCTGGTGACCAACGCGTTTGGCACTGCGTTCGGCATTCTGAACTCCTACAGCGGCACGTATCAGTACAAAGTGGATGGCACCACGGTGCCGTTCGGTGATTCCGTGGTTCGCGTCTTCGGCAACCAGGAATACGAGATGTATGCGCAGGATACCTGGAAGGTGCGCAAGGATCTGACCATCACCGCGGGCGTTCGTTATGGCATCTATCAGGTGCCGTACGAGAAGAATGGCGTGCAGGTGGCCACCACGGTTGGCGTGGATCAGTTCTTCGCCGAACGCGTCGCCGCTTCGGCGGCCGGCATCGCCGGTAACGCCATGCCGAACGCGTTTCTGACCTACGCGCTCGCCGGTCCCACGCGGGGCGGGCAGGGCTTCTACAAGCGCGATAACAACAATTTCGCGCCGCGTCTGTCGCTGGCCTGGGCTCCGGGCGGCGATGGACTCAGCACGAAGGTTCTCGGCAAAGGCAGCGTGATTCGCCTTGGCGGCGCCATGGTTTACGACCGCTACGGCAGTTCAATGGCCACCAGCTTTGCCGCCTCCGGTTCGCCTGGTTTGGCCACGTCGGTGACCCAGCCTTCAAACACCGACTTCACCGATTCGTTCCGCTACACGGGCGGCGCGCTTCCGTCGTTGCCCGCTGCGCCGCAGGGTGGTTTCCCGTTCACGCCTCCGGCCGTCGCCGGCGGTTTCGGCTCCTACTCGGCCGTGAACCCCAATCTGGTTGCGCCGTATTCGATGCTCCTCAATCTGAACTATGCGCGGCCGCTGCCGGGCAAGATGACGATTGAAGTTGGCTATGTTGGCCGTCTTTCGCGCAAGGGCATTCTGCGGCAGGACTACTTCCAGCCGTTGACGCAGTTCCGCGATTCGAAGTCCGGACAGACCTGGGCGCAGGCGTCGGGCAAGCTGCGCGACTACTTTGAAAGCGGCATTACTCCTGCGCAGGTGCGGGCGAATCCGTCCATCCTGCCCGTGGTTCCGTTCTTTGAAAATCTCTTCCCCTCGGCGGCGGGTACGGTCACCGGGACGCGCGTTGCGGGCGCCAGCCCGACGGCGAACTACTTCTATAGCGTCTACGGCACTTACGCCGGTAGTGATCTGGACGCGTTGCACGACTTTGATCGTGTGCGGCAGTCCAACGGAACGTGCTTCAGCGTCTATGGCTGCAACACCTTCTTTGCTCGCCAGAACGCCGGCATGCTGGCGTGGGTGAATGCCTCCAACCCCGCCTTCCACGGTGGGGAACTCGTCCTTCGCCGGCCCGTTACCAAGGGCTGGGGCTTCGATTTCAACTACACCTTCTCGAAGTCGATGGACATTGCGTCGGGTTCTGAATCCGGCGGCACCTCCACCATTCAGGACACCTTCAATCCGAATGCTTCCCGCTCTGTTTCGGACTTCGATATCCGCCACAACATTACGGCCAACACCGTGATGGAGCTGCCGTTCGGGAAAGGCAAGATGTTCATGAACAGCGCGCCCGGCTGGGTTCAGCAGTTTGTTGGCGGCTGGCAGATTTCGGCACTCACCAAGTTCCGTTCCGGCCTGCCGCTCACCATCTCCACCGGTGGCGTCTACCCGACGAACTATCTGAACTCCTCACTGGCCATCCTGAAGCCCGGCGCCACACTGCCGCAGACGCAGGTTGGGTTCAACGAAATCGGCGTGCCTTCGGTCTTCCCGCAGACCTCGGCGGTGAAGAACTTCTATGGGCAGTATCCCGGCAC
>CANIFK010000147.1 GCA_947466555.1 Acidobacteriota bacterium
AAGACACCGCGCAAAGTTACATGATTCGCTTCTTTCGTTCCCTTTGGATTTGGACCGCCAGTGTGTTGCTGGTGCTTTTTTGGCTGCCACTCTTGGGCCTGATTTGGCTGTTCGACGAGAAGCCGGATTTGCGGCGGACGGGGTTCTGGCTGCGCCGGCTGGGGCGGATTGTGGGGCGTGTGACGCCGTGGATCATCCACATTGAGGGACAGGAGCACCTGGATCCCAATCAGGTGTACCTGATTGTGAGCAATCACCAGTCGCTGGCCGATATTCCGCTGATCTGCTATTTGAAGACCGATACGAAGTGGCTGGCGAAGGCGGAGCTGTTCAAGGTGCCGCTGTTTGGGCAGATGCTGCAGTTGGCCGGGGATGTGGCGGTGGAACGGACGTCGCCGACGCAGGCGGCGCGAGCGTTGTTGCGCTGTGGAAAGTACCTGCGGCAGCGATTTTCGGTGGTGTTTTTTCCGGAAGGCGGACGGTCGACGACCGGGGAAGTGTTGCCGTTTAACGAAGGCGCATTTCAGTTGGCGATCCGGGAGCAAGTGCCGGTGTTGCCGTTGGTGGTGGACGGGACGTCGCGGGCGTTGCCTCGGTCGAGTTTCTTCTTTAGTGAAAGCTCGGAGATCTGGTTGAAGGTGTTGCCGCCGGTGCCGGTGGAGGGGCTGGATGTGAAGCGAGGCGGGCCGGCGTTGCGGGACGAAGTTCGGCAGAGCATTGTGGACGAACTGGCGCGGTTGCGGCAGGCGCACGCGGTGTTGCGGAACCTATAATTGAGCTATGAGCGACGGTAAGGAAGAACGGGAAGAAGCCAAGGCCCGGCTGGAGCAGGAGAAGCGGGAAGGGCGCGTGGCGGAGCGGGAAGACCTGTACGAGTGGGAGCCGGAGCGGGAAGACTCGTAGGGTCGTCTCCCCGCGGGACGGCGGGTAGTTAGAGGGAGACCCAGCGGTTTTCGCGGGCTGATTGGAAGACGGCGTCGATGGTAAGCATGTTGCCGCGGGCGGCTTCGAGCGGCACCGGGACGGGACGTTCACCGCGGACGGCGGCGGTGAAGGCTTCGCCTTCGATGGTGTATTGATCGCAAGTGTCGAAGGTCTGGACAGAGATTCCGCTGCCGAAGACGTCGCGTCCGTCGTCCATGAAGACACGAGTCGGGCGATCGGGCGGGGCGTTGAAGGGGATTTCGATTTCAATGCGGCCGCGGGTGCCGTGGAACTGCATGCGCTGGTAGGGGTTGGTTTGGGTGCTGCAGGTGAACTGGCAGTGGACGTCGCCAAAGTCGAGGATGGCGCTGGAGAGGCGGTCCGTCTGGAAGTTGGGGTCGCGTTCGATCTGGGCGCAGACGCGGAGGGGGTCGCGGCCGGTGACGAAGCGGGAGGTGAAGATGGGGTAGCAGCCGATGTCCATGATGGCGCCGCCGGCGGCATCGGCTTTGTTGCGGATGTTGGCGGGGTCGGTATTGGTGTAGCTGAAGAAGCCCTGGATGGCGCGGAGTTGGCCGATTTTGCCTTCGTCGATGGCGGCTTTCACCCAGAGCCATTGGGGGTGGGTGGCGACCATGAAGGCTTCGCCGATTTTGACGTTCGTTTCATTGCGGACGGCGATGAGCGAGTCGACTTCGGCGATGTTGACACCGAGGGGCTTTTCGCAGAGGACATGCTTGCCGGCGCGGGCGGCGCGGATGGACCATTCGACGTGGAGGTGATTGGGAAGGGGGTTGTAGATGACGTCGATGGTGGGGTCGGCGAGGAGTTCGTCGTAGGAGCCGTAGGCGGTGGGGATGCCGAAGGTGGCGGCGTGGGCCTGGGCGGCGGCGAGATCGCGGGAGCAGATGGCGGCGACTTCGAGCGATTCGGCGCGGAGGAGGGCGGGGATGACCTTGGTACGGGCGAATTTCGAGGAGCTCAGAATGCCCCAGCGGAGACGAGTGGACATGATCAACAGCATGGCAGAAAGCGGGGCTGCGGTGTGACATAATTTCCCCAATCGTATGTCGTCGTACCGGGGTGTTCTCATTGCGGCTTTGCTGTGCCTTCCCGCCGCCACGCAGGAGTTTCGTGCCACGTTGCAGGGGCGGATCACGGACCCGGGCGGAGGCGTCATCGTGACCGCGGCGGTGGTGCTGCGGAACGTGGACACGAACGAAACGATGCACGCCAAGACGGGCGCCGATGGGCTATATACATTCGCGCTGGTGAAGCCGGGCGGCTATGAAGTTCGCGCGGAGAAGGCGGGATTTAAGACTCTAGTGCGGCGGGGACTGACGTTGCAGGTGGCGCAGCAGGCGGAGTTGAACCTGACGCTGGCGCTGGGGGCGCTGGCGGAGACGGTTACGGTGACGGACGAGGCGCCGTTGCTGGACACGGCGAACGCCGACCGGGGCGGCGTGCTGGACGAGCAGTTCATCAAAGAGATGCCGCTGAATGGACGGAATCCGTTCATGCTGTCGATGCTGGTGCCCGGGGTGAACTACAACGGGTCGCAGGCGTATCAGCGGCCGTTTGATAACGGCGCCATTGCCGATTGGGGGATCAGCGGCGGGGCGAACCGATCCAACGAGTTTTTGATGGACGGGGTGCCGAACAACGCGCAGGCGGGCGGGAACAACATCGCCTACGTGCCGCCGGTGGATTCGGTGCAGGAGTTCAAGATTCAGACCAATGCCTATGATGCGCAGTATGGGAAGACATCGGGCGGGGTGGTGAATGTGGTGTTAAAGAGCGGCACAAACAAGGTGCACGGGACGGTATACGAGTTTGCGCGGCGGAATGCCTGGGACGCGAATTCGTTTCAGAACAACGCGCGTGGGGCGGAGAAAGACGGGCATTTTCAGGATCAGTACGGGGTGCAGTTGGACGGGCCGGTGCGGATTCCGAAGCTATACAACGGGCGAAACCGGACGTTTTTCCTGATGAATTACGAGGGGTATCGGGAAGCGACGCCGCAGCCGCTGGTGCTGTCCGTGCCGGCGAAGGAGATGCGGAACGGAGACTTTTCGAAGCTGTTAGACGGGCGGGGACGGCAGGTGACGATTTATGATCCGGCGACGGGGTTTCAGAACACGGCGATCAACCGGTGGGACCGGGTGCCGTTTCCGGGGAACGTGATTCCGGGGGACCGGATCAACCCGATTTCGAAGAAGATCGCGAGCTATTTTCCGGATCCGAATACGACGACGGCGTCGACGAACTATGCGCAGAGCAATTACTTTTTGTCGGGCGGGAACAGCCTGGCGCGGGACACCTTTTACAACTTCGTGGTGAAGATTGATCAGAATCTGGGCGAAAAACACCGGTTTTTCTTCCGGCACGCGAGCAACGACCGGACCGAGGACCGGTCCGTGAACGGGGTGCGGGACCGGCCGGGACAGGACGGGCAGCATCCGCTGAAGCGGATTAACGACGCCTATGTGGTGGACTAGGTGAGCACGCTTTCGCCGACGGTGATCTTCAACGTGCGAAGTTCGTTTTCGCGGTATATCGAGGGTTCGCGCGGGGATGCCAATGCCGGGTTCGACCTGACTTCGCTGGGGTTCCCGAAGAAGCTGGTGGACCAGTTGCCGTATGGGGCGTTCTTCGGGCGGTACACGTTTGCCGACTACATTTCGCTGGGGCGGTATCCGAGCAATAACATCACCAACACGTTCACGGTGCATCCGACGGTGACGCGGATCCGGGGGAACAAGACCTTTAAGGCGGGCGTGGATATGCGGTGGACGCAGTATTCGACGCAGAGCTACGGGAACGTCTTTACGCTGGGGGCGACGCGGGCGTTCACGCAGCGGGACTATTTGCGGGCGGATGAGTTGTCGGGGAATTCGATTGCTTCGTGGCTGCTGGGGACGCCGAATTCCGGGAGCATCAACTACAACGTGTTCCCGATTTTCCTGTTCCCCTACACGGCGCCGTGGGCGCAGCTGGACTGGAAGATTTCGCGGAAGTTGACGGTGAACGCGGGGATGCGGGTGGACTACAACCTGCCGCCTGCGGAGCGGTTCAACCGGATGAACCGGGGATTCGATCCGACGGTGGTATCGCCGTTGGACAAGCAGATCAACCGGGCGCAGTTTCCGGAGTTGCCGCCGCTGCGGGGCGGGATGCAGTTTGCGGGCGTAAACGGCGTGCCTCGGCGGGCGGCGGACGTGTATCCGCACACCTACCAGCCGCGAATTGGCGTGGCCTATGCGTTGAACCCGAAGACGGTGCTGCGGGGCGGCTGGGGGCGGTATTATTCAAATCCGAACAACGACTACTTGCAGACGACGGGGTACAGCCTGACGACGCCATTCGTCTTCAGCGCCAACGAGAGCCGGACGCCGGTGAACAACAAGATCAACGATCCGTTTCCGACGGGGGTGCTGACGCCGTATGGGAACGACCTGGGGCCGTTGACCTATGTGGGGCGGGGATTCAACTTTGTGAACCCGAAGTTCCAGATTCCGCTGGTGGAGCAGTTCAGTTTTGGCGTGCAGCGGCTGGTGTTCCGGCAGGCGCGGCTGGAGGTGACCTATTCGGGGAGCCGAGGGAAGAATTTGCAGAACAGCAAGGTGTTCAACGAAGACGCGGTGGAGGTGCGGGACCGGTGTAACTTCATGCTGGGCGGGAATCCGGCGTATTGTGACCAGTCATTACCGAACCCGTTCCGGGGGCTGCCGGCGCTGGAGGGGACGAGTTGGTTTGATAGCGTGACGCTGTCGCGCGGGCAGTTGTTGCGGCCGTATCCGCAGTTTGGCGCGCTGACGGAGTTGATGCGAAATGACGGTTCCAATTTCTACAACTCGTTACAGAGCTCGTTCAGCGTGCGGACGAAGCGGACGAATCTGCTGGCGAATTATACGCTGGCGAAGAATATTGAACGGAACTCGTTCCTGGATCCGCTGCGAGGGGTGTTGAACAGCAGTCTGGCGGCGTACGACCGGACGCACCGGATTGTGGTGAGCGCGGTGACGCCGTTGCCGTTTTTCCGGCGGGCGACGGGGTGGAAGGGGCGGATGTTGAAGGGCTGGGAGAACTCGCTGATCCTGCAGACGCAATCGGGGCGGCCGTGGCCGCTGCCGGGAAATGTGGTTTACCTGAAAGAAGCGCGACTGCCGATTGATTGGAAGCAGGCGCGGATTCAGGCGGTGGCGCCGTGCGTGCAGCGGTGGAACGAGAACAACACGGTGACCTGGCAACGGTTCAGCCAGGAGGCGGGCTGCACGGAGCCGAATTTCCTGATTACGCCGCGGTTTGCGGCGCGGCTGACGCCGTTGACCGATGGCCGGTTGCGGTTGCAGGGGACGCGGTCGATTGACACGTCGTTCAACAAGACAACGGCGATCAATGAACGCTACCGGGTGCAGTTCCGGGCCGAGGTGTTTAACCTGCTGAACTCGTTTTTTGTGAGCAATGCGCCGTTTAACAACAATCCGGAGGACGTGAACTTCGGGAGCGTGATTAAAGCGGCGGTGTCGGCGCCGAATTCGAACTATCCGCGGCAGGTGCAGCTGGCGGTGAAACTGATCTGGTAAAAAGAATAGCGCCGGGGGATTCTCACATGCATCCGGTTGCATATGAGGAATCTCGTCATCGTTTTGGGCGACCAGCTCAACGACGATTCGGCGGTCTACGACGGATTCGAACGCAATAAAGATGCAGTTTGGATGGCGGAGGTAGCCGAGGAGTCGACCCATGTGTGGTCGCACAAGGCGCGGATTACGCTGTTCCTGAGTGCGATGCGGCACTACGAACAGCGGACGACACAGCGGGGGTACTGTGTGGCGTATCGCCGGTTGGACGACCGGACGAATACGCAGTCGCTGCGGCAGGAGTTGCTGCGGTCGATTGCGCAGTTTAAGCCGTCGGGACTGGTGGTGGTGGAGCCGGGGGATTACCGGGTGCGGGAGCAGTTGGAGTTGGCGGCGAAGGAGGCTGGTTTGGCGTTGGAGATCCGGCCGGACCGGCATTTCCTGTCCACAGTGGACGATTTCCGGCGGCATGCCGAGGGGCGGACGCAGTTGCGGATGGAGTATTTCTACCGCGAGATGCGGAAGCGGTATGGGGTGTTGATGGATGGGGGGCTGCCCGCGGGCGGGGAGTGGAACTTCGATAAGGACAACCGGGAAAGTTTTGGGAGCGAGGGGCCGGTGGGTGTGCCGGTGCCGTTGGAGTTCAAGCCGGACCGGATTACACGGGAAGTGATGGACCTGGTGGCGGACCGGTTTGGACGGCATCCGGGGTCGATGGATGGGTTTGGGTGGGCGGTGACGCCGGAGGAGGCCGAGCAGGCGCTGGCGGATTTCATTGAGCACCGGCTGCCGTGGTTTGGGGCCTATCAGGACGCGATGTGGATGGATGAGCCGTGGTTATTCCATTCAAGGCTGGCGGCAGCTATGAATTTGAAGTTGCTGGACCCGCGGAAGGTGATTGCGGCGGCGGAGGCGGCGTACCGGTCGGGGGCGGCGCCGTTGGCGGCTGTCGAGGGATTCATCCGTCAGATATTGGGTTGGCGCGAGTATGTGCGCGGCATTTACTGGACGCAGATGCCGGGGTATTTGGAACGTAACGAATTGGGCGCGACGGCTTCCCTGCCCCGGTTCTTCTGGACGGGCAAAACGGACATGAATTGTCTGCGGCAGGTGATCACGCAGACGCTGGATTTTGGCTACGCGCACCACATTCAGCGGCTGATGGTGACGGGGCTGTATTGCCTGCTGGCGGGGATTGACCCCAAGCAGGTGCACGAGTGGTATTTGGCGGTTTATGTAGACGCTGTCGAGTGGGTGGAACTCCCGAATACGTTAGGGATGAGCCAGTATGCCGATGGGGGCGTGATGGCGTCGAAGCCCTACGTGGCGAGCGGGAAGTACATCAACCGGATGTCGAATTATTGCAAGGGATGCCAGTACAAACCAGATTCGTGCCCGATGACGGAGATGTACTGGTCGTTTTTGGAGAAGCATCAGGAGAAGCTGGCGAAGAACCCGCGGATGCTGATGCAGCTTAAGAATCTGAAGGGACGAGATGCGAATTCTGCTGTACAGCGGTAAGGGTGGCGTTGGAAAGACGAGCGTGGCGGCGGCGACGGGGCTGCAACTGGCGAAGCAGGGGCTGCGGACGCTGGTGATGAGCGTGGACCCGGCGCACAGCCTGGCGGATTCGTTTGCGCTGAAGACCAGCCTGTTCGACGCGGCTACGGCCGATCCGTACCAGGTGGTACCGAATCTTTCCATTCAAGAAGTGAATATTCAGTTGGAGATCAAGCGCCATTGGCGGGAGATTTCGGGCTACATCACGACGGTGCTGCGGACGAGCGGCCTGGGCGATGTGGAGGCCGAGGAGATGGCGATTCTTCCGGGTATGGAAGAGCTGTCGGCAATGATGTATGTGAACCAGTACCGGAAGTCGGGCGTCTATGACGTGATCGTGCTGGACTGCGCGCCGACGGCGGAATCGTTGCGGTTTATTTCGATGCCGACGACGCTCGATTGGTACATGAAGCACGTGTTCCCGATGGAGCGAAAGGTGTTCAACGCCGTGCGGCCTTTGGCGAACCGGATGTCGCCGGTGGAGTTGCCGTCGGACTCCTATTTCGCCAATATCAAGGACCTTTTCGAGAAGATCGAAGGGATCGATACGATTCTGGAAGACCCGCAGTTGACCAGCGTGCGACTGGTTTCGAATCCGGAGCGGATGGTGCTTCGGGAGACGCAGCGGGCGTTCGTGTACTTCTCCCTGCACGGGCTGACGGTGGACACGATTGTGGTGAACCGCGTGTTGCCGGCGGAGGCGAATGATTCGTATTTCGGCAAGTGGCGCGAGGCGCAGCAGGAGATTCTGGGCGAAGTGGAGACCTACTTCAACCCGGTTCCGGTGCGGCGCGTGCCGATGTTCCAGGAAGAGGTGATGGGGGTGGAGCGGCTGGAGAAGTTGGCCTCGGTGCTGTATGCGGCGGATGAGAATCCGGCGCTGGTAACGCGGTCGGAAAGGCCGTATTCGTTTGGGCGGGCCGATGGGGCCTATCAGGTGCGGGTGGCGATGCCGTTCGCGGCCAAGGGGGAAGTGAAATTGTTCAAGAAGGGTGATGAGTTGGTGATTGAAGTGGGCACTTTGCGACGGCATGTAGGGTTGCCAACGTCGATGGCGGCGTTGCAACCGCAGCGTGCTACATTCGAGGGGCAGACGTTGGTGGTGACACTGCGGGAGGTTGCGTGAGCGAGAAGAATTGCAATTGCGGATGCATGGGCGTGGGCCCGATTGTGACGGAGTTTGCTAAGAAACTGGGGCCTTCCGAGGAAGTGACGCAGCATTTCAAGGCGGCTCGGCTGGAGATTTTGAAGGGCCTGCGGGCGATGCTGGACGAGCAGATTGCCGGGATGAGCGAAGCGCCCAAGCAGGGGACAAAGTTCACGGTGGAGTAGCACGGCGGGGGCGGGAGCCGTCATAATAGCGGGTTCATGTCCAAGATAGATCCCACCAAGCTACGCAGCTACACCTGGTTCAACGGCAAAGAATATTACAACTTTTCGCGGCGCGCGAATTTGCGCTCGATGGGGTTCAGCCGGGAAATTTTCTTCGGCAAGCCGGTGATTGGCATTTGCAACTCGTTTAGCGAGTTGAACAACTGCAACGCGCATTTGCGCGGGTTGGCCGAAGCTGTGAAGCGGGGCGTGTGGGAGGCGGGCGGGTTCCCGGTGGAGTTCCCGGTGATCTCCCTCGGAGAGCAGTACATGAAGCCGACGACGATGCTGTTCCGCAACCTGATGGCGATGGATGTGGAGGAGTCGATCCGGGCGAATCCTGTCGATGCCGTGGTGCTGTTGTGCGGGTGCGACAAGACGACCCCGGCGATGCTGATGGGCGCGGCTTCGGCCGATGTACCGGCGATTGTGGTGACGGGTGGGCCGACGCTTTCGGGGAATTATAAAAACACGCCGTTTGGGACGGGGACCGATGGGCGGAAGATTTTCGATCTGCACCGGATTGGGCAGATTGGCGCGGAGGAGTTGCAGGAGATTGAGGGCTGCATGGTACGCAGCGCGGGGCACTGCACGGTGATGGGAACGGCGTCGACGATGGCGTCGATGGCCGAGGCGCTGGGGATGACGCTGCCGCAGAACGCGGCGATTCCGGCAGTGGATTCGCGGCGCGCGGCGCTGGCGGAGCAGAGCGGGAAGCGGGCGGTGGAGATGGTGGCCGAGGATATGCGGCCGTCAAAGGTGATGACGCGGCAGGCGTTTGAGAACGCGATTGCGGTGGATATGGCGATTGGCGGATCGACGAACGCGGTGGTGCATTTGCTGGCGATCGCGGGGCGGTTAGGGTTGGATTTGGTATTGGACGATTTTGATCACGTGTCGCGGCGGACTCCGTTCCTGGTGAACGTGCGGCCGAGCGGCGAGCACCTGATGGAAGACTTTTTCTACGCGGGCGGACTGCCGGCGGTGATGCGCGAGCTGTTGCCGCTGCTGAACCGGGACTGCATCACGGTGAATGGGAAGACGGTGGCGGAGAATGTAGCCGATGCGCCGTGCCACAACCGCGATGTAATTCGAGCCATGGATGCGCCGTTGCATTCGGAGGGCGGGACGGTGGTGCTGCGCGGGAATCTGGCGCCGGATGGGGCCGTTTTCAAGCAGACGGCGGCGTCGCCGGAGTTGTGCAAACA
>CANIFK010000148.1 GCA_947466555.1 Acidobacteriota bacterium
CCCCGCAGCGCCCCACCCCGCCAACTTCCCATACAAATAACTACTCAAACTTCTTCCCCCGCTCCTCCGGCACAATCCGCCGCAGCGTATAGATATCCGTCCCAGCCAACTCCGCCCCCCACTCGCCCATCGTCTCCCATGGATCCCACTTCGCGCTAATCAACCGCCCCGTCACCCCACGCACCTCGTCACTAGCCAAAAACGCAATCAACCGCGCCGCCACCGCCGGATCATCCCCACCCTTCTCTTTCTGCACCACAGCCTTCCCATACTCCCCGCCCGCCGCCTCCGGCGCCGCCCGCAAAACCGCCTCCAACATCTCCGTATTCATCGCCCCCGGAGCCACACAGTGAATCCGCACCCCCAATTCCGCCGCCTCCACCGCCAGCGTCTCCGACAGCCGCACCAACCCCGCCTTCGCCGTCGCATACGCACTAAAATTCGGCCGAGGCGCCGTCGCCCCGCCCCCCGACAAATTCACAATCACGCCCCCACCGCCAGCCCCCATCCACGGAATCGCCCCGCGCATCAACGCAGCCGGCGCCAATAAATTCACCTGCAACGTCTCCGCCCACGCCGCCGCATCGTTCTCCCAAAACTTCCCAATCGGCCCCACCATCGCCGCGTTGTTCACCAACACGTCCAACCGCTCCACCCGCTCCCGCGCCGCCCGCAAAACCGCCGCCCCCGCCTCCGGATCCGCCAAATCCGCCGCCACGGCAAATGCCCCCAACTCCTCCGCCAGCGCCGCCAGCCGCTCCCCGCTCCGCGCCACCAGAATCAAGTTTGCACCCGTCTTACCGAACTCCCGCGCAATCGCCTCGCCCAGCCCGCGCGATGCGCCCGTTATCAGTACATTACGTCCGGAAGTCAAATGAATCAGCCCTTTGCATGAAATAACCATTGTATGCTGAGTAGATATAAATGGAGACTAGAACCGCCTTGGAACCCGATATCTCATTGATCCTCCCGGCCTACAATGAAGCCGCGACGATCGTGAATACCATCCGGGAATCCTACCGTTATTTCGAGTCCCGCGGCCTCAAATCCCAGATCATCGTCTCCGCCGACGGCAACGACGGCACCCGCGAAAAATCCCGCGAAATCGCCTCCGAAATCCCCGGCCTCGTCGTCATCGGTAGCGCCCAGCGCGCCGGCAAAGGACGCGGTATCCGCCTCGGCGTCCAACAAGCCACCGGTCGCATCATCGGCTTCGCCGACGCCGACAACAAAGTCCCCATCGACGAGTTCGACAAGTTCCTCCCCCTCCTCCGCGCCAACGCCCACGTCGTCATCGGCTCCCGCGCCATCGATTCCACCAAAATCGAAAAAGCCCAGCCCATCTACCGCCAAATCGGCTCCCGCGGCTTCTACTACTTCGTCCAAACCGTCGTCGGCCTCCCCGGCATCACCGACTCCCAATGCGGCTTCAAATTCTTCCGCCACGCCGTCGCCAAAGCCGTCTTCGCCAAACAGGAAATCGACGGCTATATGTACGATGTCGAAATCCTCGCCCTCGCCATCCGCATGGGCGCCAAACTGGAGCAGGTGCCCGTCCGCTGGCGTGACGATGCCGACTCCCGCCTCGACATGGTCGCCGGCAACATCCAAAACGTCAAAGACATCTTCCGTATCCGCCGCCGCCTGGCCGCCATCCGCCCCGAAGAATACGCCACCGCCCGCCAGGCCGTCGCCAATCAAAAATAAACGCATGCACGTACTCATCACCGGCGCCGCCGGCTTCATCGGCAGCTCCCTCACCGACCGCCTTCTTGCCAATGGCCACTCCGTCACCGGTGTCGATAACCTCTCCACCGGCCAAATCGAATTCCTCGCCGGCGCCCAGGCCAACCCCAACTTCGCCCTCCGCCAGCACGACCTGCTCGACCTAAACGCCCTCACCGAATCCGTCGCCGGTGCCGATCTGGTCGTCCACTTCGCCGCCAACGCCGACGTCCGCTTCGGCCCCGATCATCCCGATCGCGACCTCCAACAAAACATCATCGTCACCTGGAACGTCCTCGAAGCCATGCGCCGCAACAACGTCAAGCGCATTGCGTTCTCCTCCACCGGCTCCGTCTACGGCGAATCCGCCGTCATCCCCACCCCGGAAGACGCCCCCTTCCCCATCCAAACGTCGCTCTACGGCGCCAGCAAAATCTCCGCCGAAGGCCTGATCTCCGCCTACTGCGAAAGCTTCGGCATGGAAGGTTTCATCTTCCGCTTCGTGTCCATCCTCGGCGAGCGCTACACCCACGGCCACGTCCTCGACTTCTACAAGTCGCTCAGCATCAATCCCACCCGCCTCCGCGTCCTCGGCAACGGCACCCAGCGCAAAAGCTACCTCTACGTGCAGGACTGTGTCGACGCCATCCTCACCGTGCTCGACAAGGCGAAGGACCGCGTCAACATCTACAATCTCGGCACGAACGAATACTGCCGCGTGACGGATTCCATCGGTTGGATCACCGGCCACCTCGGCGTGACGCCGGAGTTCGATTTCACCGGCGGCGACCGCGGCTGGATTGGAGACAACCCGTTCATCTTCCTCGAAACGAAGAAGGTGCGCAGCCTCGGCTGGGAGCCGAAACTAACGATTCAACAGGCCGTCATCAAGACGGTCGAATATCTCCAAGCCAACCCCTGGGTCCTCGAACGCCGCTAAAACCCCAGACAATTCCTAGGTGACAGTCACCTGGGAATTGTCTGGTAAGAACTTTAGTTCCCGGTCGGCGAAACCTTCAGCTCGTTCACAACTTTCGCCACGCCCTTCACGCGCCCGGCCACCTTATCGGCCTTCAATTTGGCCCGGTCCGTCCGCACGATCCCAGTGATGGTCACAACGCCGTCCTTCACGGTCACTTCCAGCGCGCCGCCCTTCACCTCCGGATCCCCGGCCAGCCGCCGCTTCACCGAATCGTAGATCTCATCGTCCTTCTTCTGGTCCGCAAACGCGGGAGTGAGCAGCAATAAAAACAGCGCAGTTTTCTTAAGCATCTCGATCATTGACCATCCTTCGCCAGTCTAACTCATTCAGGAACTCCGGCTGATTCCGCCAATCCGGCTTCACCTTCACAAACAGTTCCAGAAAAATCTTCCGGTCGAAAAACCGCTCCATCTCCATCCGCGCCGACGTGCCGATCTTCTTGATCATCGCCCCGCTGGCGCCCACAATGATATTCTTCTGCCCGGCCCGCTCCACATAAATCGTGGCCGCAATGCGGATGACATTGGTCTTGTCTTCCCACTCGTCCACCAGCACCGCCACCGAGTGCGGCACCTCTTGCGTAGCCAGAATCAGAATCCGTTCCCGAATCATCTCCGCCGCCAAAAACCGCGAAGGAACATCGGTCAAATGGTCCGCCGGATACAGAGCCTTCGCCATCGGCAGGTAGCCGACGATGGCCTTCTTCAGCTCCTCAATCCCCTCGCCCTTCTTCGCCGAAACCGGAATATAAGCCGCAAAATCGTGCAATTCGCGGTAGTGCTCAATCAGCGCAAACAGCTTCGGCTTGTCCTGAATCGCGTCCACTTTGTTCAATACCAGGATCACCGGCGTCCCCGGCTTCTTCACCAGGTCCACGGCCTGCGCGTCCTCGGCGTTCGGCTTGTTCTTCGCGTCCACGACGAACACAATCACGTCGATCGAGTCCATCGCCGCCCGCACCGCCTGCATCATCCGCCGGTTGATCACCGTATCGGATTTATGCAGCCCCGGCGTATCGACGAAGACGATCTGCTCGTTCTCCCCCGTCCACACACCGTTCAGCGCCGTGCGCGTCGTCTGCGCCTTCGCCGTCACAATCGCAATCTTCTCACCCACAATCGCGTTCAACAACGTCGACTTGCCGGCGTTCGGACGGCCAATAATCGTGGCCGTTCCCGCATGATACTTAGGCTTTTTAGCTTTAGGCATCCTTTTTCTCTTCCACTGCTGGATGCTCCTTCTGAGGTTCTGGTTCTGGTGCGCGTAAAATACGCGCGCGATCGACACGCCGGTCATTGGCGGCGACAACTTCAATACGAATTCCTTCGCGCTCCACCGCTTCACCCACCCGCGGCACGCGTCCCAACCACTCGGCGGCCAGCCCGCCCACCGTGGTCGATTCAAACTGTTCTTCGGGCCGGAAGCCCACTAATTCCTGCAGGTGGTCCAGGTCGAAACTCCCGCTCACCAGCCACGCGCCTTCGCCGTCGGGAGTGACATCGGCCACCGGCTCATGCTCGTCGCGGATCTCGCCGAAAATCTCTTCCACCAGATCTTCCATCGTCGCCAGCCCCGCCGTGTTCCCATACTCGTCCACGACAACAGCCATATGCGCCCCGTCGCGCTGCATCTCGCGCAGCAGCGCCGTCACTTTCTTCTGCTCAGGCACCACGCGGATCGGGCGCATCAGCTCCCACGCCTTCCGTCCCCGCTCGTTCGGATTGCGCTCAAACATGTCCCGCACGTGGATGAACCCAACGACGTTATCAATCGACTCGTCAAACACCGGAATCCGCGAATACTGTTCGTTGATCACCAGCTGCCGCAGTTCTTCCTGCGATCTGCTCTTCTCAATCGCCACAATCCGCGGCCGCGGCGTCATCACCTCGTGCACCGTCTTATCGCCGAACGCCACCACGGACTGAATCAGCTGCCGGTCTTCTTCCTCAATCAGCCCTTCTTCCTTGCCCGCCGTAATCAGCGCTTCCACATTGTTCTCGGCGTTCGACGTGCCGCCATTCTCTTCATCGGCGGCCTCGCGCAGCTCCGTCAGCGATTGGAAGAACTTCAACACCGCCACCAGCGGCCGCATCACCAGGATCATCGCGTGCAGCACCGGCAGGAACGCAAACAACCACTTCCCATTGGTTTGCCTGTACAACAGCTGCGGCAGAATCTGCGCAAAGAACATGCACAGCGCCCACGCCAGCACCGCCGCCTCGGCAATCGCGTTCCAGAAATGGTCCCGCCCGGCGCCCAGTAGCGCCAAGGAAAAGACGCCCATCAATGCAATCAGCGCATGCTTGAACAGCGAAAAGGTCAACGCTCCGCGCTCAATCTTCAGCCCCAGGCGATCTTCCAGTTTGTCTTTGAAATACTCGAGCGCCGGGTACTCCCGCGACCGCAATCGCAACGATTCCACATACAGCAGCTGCGCCAGCGTGCTCAACGTCAGCAAGCCGGAAAACACCGCCAATGTCAGGAAAAACGCAATGTTCATCGCCGCGTCCGCTCTATCAGGCCAGCCGGCAATCCCAACTTCTCCCGCCAGCGGGACTCCAACCGCCGCATCGCACCCTTATCGGTTTCATGGTCGTGCCCCAACAGGTGCAGCGTCCCATGCAGCATCAGAATCTCAATCTCGGTCTCAATCGGGTGCCCGAACTCGGCCGCCTGGGCCTTCGCTCGCGGTGCCGAAATCGCCAGATCGCCCAGCGATTCCTCCCCTTCTACCGACGGGAACGACAACACGTCCGTCGCGTAGTCATGCTCCAGAAAGGTGGCGTTCAGCCGCCGCAACTCGGCGTCCGAAGTCAGCAGGCACGTAAAGTCCCGCCCCTTCGTCACGAGCGTCGTTAGCGTTTGCTGAAACAGGCGTAGGCGCTTGCGGTCAAGCCCGCGGGGTGCGCTGCGAAATAGAAAAGTACTGCCATCCGGCGACATAGTTGTGTGTATTTACTCAGGCGTTCGGTGGGTTCAGGTCCACCGGGTTGGGGTTGTTGGCAAGGTCCGCATCGGCCATGACTTCATTCAGCCGCAGCCGCAGTTGCCGCGCGTTCGCGGCGTTCGCTCCGTGCGCTTCGTAGGCGCGGATAATGCGTTGGACCAGACTATGACGAACCACGTCCTGCTCATCGAAATGCACGAAGCTGATCCCGGGAATGTTCTTCAGAATCTCCACCGCCTCAATCAGGCCGCTCTTCCGCCCGCTCGGCAAATCGATCTGCGTCGCATCGCCCGTCACGACAGTCTTCGAATTGAAGCCCTGCCGCGTCAGGACCATCTTCATCTGCTCCGGCGTCGAGTTCTGCGCCTCGTCCAGAATGATGAAACTATCGTTCAGCGTCCGTCCGCGCATGAACGCCAGCGGCGCCACTTCGATGATATTTTTCTCGATGAACTTCTCCACTTTTTCGGCATCGAGCATGTCGAAAAGAGCGTCATACAACGGGCGCAAATACGGGTCGATCTTCTCCTGCAGCGTCCCCGGCAGAAAGCCCAGCTTCTCGCCCGCCTCCACCGCCGGCCGGGTCAGAATGATGCGCGACACGCGTTTGGACAACAACGCCGACACCGCCATCGCCACGGCCAGATACGTTTTTCCCGTGCCAGCCGGGCCCACGCCAAACACCAGATCGTTGCGCTCAATCGCTTCCAGATACCGGCACTGGTTAATGGTTTTCGGCGTCAGGACTTTCTTGCCAAAACTGCGCTGCCGCCCACTCGCCACCAGCGCGCGAATCGTAACTGCCTCGTCACCAATGACGATACGCAAGTAACTCGCCATCTCCGCGCTCGAAAACGCTTTGCCCTCGCGAACGAGTTCCGTGTAATCGGTCACAATCCGGCAAGCCCGCTCCACGCCCGGCTCTTCGCCCTCGATCTCCAACGTGCCATTCGCCATGCGTGTCCGAACCGCAAGCGCAGTTTCCAGCAGGCGAATATTCTCGTCGCGAGTTCCGTAAAGGGCTTCCACCCCCTGTGGCAGGGGCACACTTAGTCGCATGTATGAGTGCGGGAGAACATCACCCTAAATTATAGCAACTCCCCGCCCCCAGTCCCCCGGCTAGAAAATCCCTTTCCCCTCATTCCCCAACCGCTTATCCGCCGCCACCAAAATCACCACCGCAGCAGCCGCCACCACGCCAATCGCGATCCACTTCCCCTTCCCGCCCTTCTTCTTCACAACTTTCTTCTCAACGGGAGCGGGAACCGGAGCCGCCGCCGGAGCAGGCGCCTGCGCCGCAAACATCGAACACGCCAGGATCAAAGCAAGTATAGGTTTCATAACTCACTACGCGAATCCTATCAGCCCAAATAGCTCACCGCAATGAGGTCCTTTGCCCCTCGCCGTTCAATTTTTTCGCCCGCGCAAAATCCTCCGTCAACTGCCGCGTCACCTTCCCCGCCACATCCGCGCTCGCTCCCTTAAACTTCCCACCCAACGATTCCTGCGTCGTCGACCAAATCACATCCCCGTCTTTATTCACCAGCCGAACGGAAATCACCGCCTCGTGCTTCCGCTCCGCAATCCGTACCGACTCCTGCTCCCCCACGCTGAACCCCACCCCGCCCCGGTTCGACCCGCTCGTCCGCGTGCTCCCAATCTGCGAACGCCCCTGTATCCCCTCGCTCGCTTGAAACGTATCCGTGAAAACCAAATCCTCCGCCGACCCCCGCAAAATCGTGTCCGCCTTATCCGCGTTCTCCGTAACAACAAACAACCGCGTCCCCTGCAACGCGCCAATCAACATGTCCCGAATCTGCACCGCCGTCTCCCCGCCCGCCAGCCGTTCAACGTAAAGCCGCTTCACCTTCAACAACTCCAGCAACTGCGGATGCTCATCCACCGCCACCCCCGGCGACAGATTCACAATCTCCTTCTGCCCCAACAAGGGCAACGCCGCCACCGCCAGCCACAAAAGAATCCTCATCCCTTACCCGCCTTCCGAGCCTCATCGTCCTGGAAGGTGATCTTCCGTCCCGTCCGCGCCTCCAGACTCACCAGCACGCCCCGCACATCGGCCTTCTCCACTCGGAAGATCAACGCCTGCGCCCGCCCCTCGCCATCGGTGTAGCCGACCGTCAAAAAGTGTTTCCGCGCCTTAGCCAAAAGGAACAACGGGCTCACCAGTACGGCGCTAATATACCGCCGATCAACTTTCTGCCCGTACTCAAGACTGACAATCCGCTCATACGGAATCTCCACCGTCTTCGCCTTGGTCTCAAACCGCAGCGAGGTGACATCGGTGGTGATGATCCGTCCCCCAGCCTTTTCGGCAAACACCGACGAAGTCCCTCCGATATACTCCGCCCGTCCGCCCAGGCTCCCCGCCCAAAGCGCCGCCGCCCCGAAGAAAATCAAAAACCGCATACGTATAGGTAGTGCCCGCCACGCGGCGGAAATCTCAAAGAAAAAAAGAAAACAAATTGCCGTTTCGTTCGTCTTGAATACTTGAGACGCGTATATGAGCAATAAATCCTGGCGAGCCTTCGCCGCCTCCGCCCTCCTGGCGCTAATGATCGGAACCATCGGCCAGCGCATCCCCGCCGCCTGCGCCGTCGAAGTCGCCGCCGAGCGCATCGCCGGCTTCCAACCCTCTCGTTCAGTCGCCGTAGAACAAGCCGTCGACCTCATCCGAGAAGGCGACTACAGCCTCGCCCTCCTCCGCCTGACCTCCGAAAAGCAGGACACGTCGATGCCCGCCCAGGCCCGCATCTTCAGTGCCTACGCCCTACTCCTTGCCGGCAACTCCCTCGGCGCCTTCCCCGACCGCGGCTAAGCCGCCCTCGCTAGCCGCTTCCGCAGCCAGTGGACCACAACCTGGCAGTATGGTTTCAAATCGTCCACCCCGCCATCACCGTTCCACTCGCGCAACCGCCGTTCCAGCTGATCCCGAGAAAACCCGCCCCGCATTTCACTAGCCCGCTTGAACCCGTCCAACACGGCTTTACGCTTACTCTTCAGCTCAGCCAGGTTCAAGTTCAGAACACTACTCAACTCCGAATTCAGCGGTTCCGACGTCGCGCGAATCTCGCCCCTAGACGTAAACTCAACTTCAATGCCGGGCCAATGTGCACGGTCAGCCGGATTCCGCGACAATTCCTTGTCGCCCTTCCACGTGTCGCAATGCTGCCTTGAATTGGTCGGCCCGTCCCCACCCATACAAGCTCCAAGCAGATTCCGATACGTCAACTGTTCCGCGGGGAAAGCAGATCGCGAGTGCCAGTGCTCGATCTTCATCCCGCCCAACGCAGCCCGTATGCGCCCTCCGCAATAGCAGCAAATTCCCCGCTGCTCACGAACCAGAGCATCGCGCAAATCGTCTTTCTCCCGATAGCCCTCGTATGTCGCCTCACCCCGTACCCGATAGGTCGTCAAGCTCGCCGGCTCCGGACCCTTCCGGATCGGTCTCACGAACCAGGCTCCAGGAACGACATCGTCGTCCGTGCCCGCAAAACCTCCGGGTCATCTTCCCCAATCTCCGCTTCCACCCCTGGCAGCAGCGCCCGCGCGGTCTCAAAATCCTCCCGGTCAATCGCATCGAACAAATCCCGCAACATACCCTCCACTCGCTCATTTCGAGCTGGAGCACCCATCAATTCTTCTAATACTCGGCTCGAATCCACCCCAAAGGAATGGTCCGGCGTCGACGGCTTAAAGCCCTCCAAAATCCGAATCTCCTCCGGCTGCAACTCGCCAATGATCTGCGGCGAATGCGTGGTGCAAACAAACTGGATCGCCGGAAACGTCCGCTTCAAATCACTGGCCACCCGCCGCTGCCACTTCGGGTGCAAATGAACATCCAACTCATCAATCAACACCACTCCCGGCGTCAACCGCAACACCGCATCCGGATCTTCCTCAGTAATCAGATATGCATTCTGCGTCACACACTTAATCGCCA
>CANIFK010000149.1 GCA_947466555.1 Acidobacteriota bacterium
GATTCGACGCCTTCAGGTACGCCTGCTGGGTCCATGTCCCGGAACTGCGCACAAACACATACGCCGCGCCAGCTCCGGAAGCACTGTTGTCACTTTCCGTCCCGTTCACCCCGGTGGCGTTGCTGGCCTCATAAGGCGCCCCCACCACCACCGTGTCCCCGGAGATCGCCACCGAATAGCCGAAGTAGTCAGACGTCTCCGTATTCGACGCCTTCAGGTACGCCTGCTGGGTAATGGGATCCACCGCAATCGGATACACGGCCCGCCGGTCATCCACCAGGATTCGAAGCCACTGCCCGTCGGCCACCATGCGTGCCGGTAACCTGCGGCCGCGCGCATCGGTCACCAACAGCTTCCGGTAGCGCAACGCCGGGGCGCCCTGCTTGGTCTTGTACGATACCGCACGCCCACCAGCGTCCTGCTCCGCGACCAGTTCCCCGCGTTGGCGCAGTTGGAAACTCAGTTCCCCTTCGCCCCCGTCGGGACGCTGCTGGATCGTGAAGCCGTGCTCCAAGCCTTCTTTCCCGTTGACGAACCACTCGGTGATGCCCTGGCGCCGATACTCCAGGCGATTTACGTCTCTGTGAATCTGCGCTTTTGCGGAAACAGCAACGGGATGGGCCTCACGCCCCCAACTGACGAGTTCCAGCCCCCAACTCCACGCCTGGGTGTCCGGCTTGACGGTAAACCCCTTGCCATCAAACCGTGCCAGCCAGCCGTGATAATGAGACCGCGACTGAACCCCACCCTGCCCATCGGGAAACATGCCGTGCCGGTGGCGCTCATATTCCGCCCGGATCTGTTTCCAGTCCACCAGATTAAGGCCGGCGGGCAGTTTCGGCTGGCTGTCCGCAGCGGGCGCGGCGTGGCGCACAATCGGGCTGAGCCCGCCACGTTTGGCCAAAGAGCCGGAATCTGCGGCTGGCAGAAGGGTACAAACTGCCGTCAGGGCAAAGAAAGCAACAAAGCGATACGAGGAAAAAGCCAATTCGAACTCCGGGGGTAGATAGGGATGAGACGGAAAGAGAATCGAGCCAGTCTTCGTGGTAGCGGAGACTACCGATGCTAAACTGGGAACGATTCATGTTACCGAAGTATCGAGCGATGCGGGACGGAGGAAACGCATCAACTCACTTTTTGAGCCGACACCGGGATGTCAATGCGGCTAAAGCGTTTCTGCGCAAAGCAATGAAGTGGCGACGGGTACCGGCCAAGGTAACGCTGGACGCGTATGCGGCGTCCCATCGAGCGGTGGCCGAGTTGAAGGAATCTGGCGAGTTGCAAAAGGGCGCAATCGTGCATAAACAACTTGATTGAGCAGGATCATCGAAGGAGCACACGGTAGTTGCGACCGATGCTGGGACGCAAGAGCTTTGGGTCGGCGGACGTTGTGATCAGCGGTATCACCATGCAGGTGGGGGCGGTGACGTTGGGGAACGGAAAGGGGCTGTTTCTTCGGGATTTGACGGGACGGCCGGGGCGGGTGGAATCGGCGCGGATGATGGGGGAGCATTTTGTGGAGTTGCGGTACGCGGTGAAGTAGGGATATGGGGCGGCGATTAGAGTGGGCGGCGTTTCTGGTACTGTGCGTGGGGGTGGCGGCGGCTCCGTTGGGAGCGTTTTTGCTATTGCGGGAGTTGCCGGCGAATGCGTGGATGGAGAGCCGGTGGGTGGGTGGGGTGTACGCTTCCTGGGCTGTGCTGATCTACTTTTCGTGGGCGTTTTTGCCGCCGATTCAGGCGCCGTGGCCGGAGCGGCGGCGGGCGTGGGGATGGTTTCTTGGGCTGGAGTTGGCGTATCCGGCAGTGAGCTGGCTTTCGGCAGGGGACACGGGGCAGTACTTGGCGGCGGATGTGGTGAGCTACGCGTCGAGCTGCGTGGCGGGCGGGACGGGAGTGGCTCTGTTGGTAGCGATAGGGCGGGGGCGGCGAGATCCGTATGCGTTGGCGTGGATACCGCCCGGGCTGGCGATTGCGGTGCTGCTGCTACTCTTGCCGGCGGTGCTGATAGAGCGGGCCTGGTGGGAGATTGGCGAGGAGGGTTGGTTGCGGGTCGTGGGGTTGGGGGCGGGGATGACGGGGGTGATTCGGAATCTGTGGCGGATGGCGGAAGGAGGTAAGGGGAGGGCGGGGATGAAGCGGAGTTCGTCGTCGGCGAGGTATTCGCCGGGGCGGGGGCCGGAGAACTCGATGTAGGCGATTTTGTTCGCCTTTACCGTTAAGGTGAACGTCGGGGCTCTGGTGCAAACTCCGAGGTGAGACAGATTCGGTCGCTGCCGACGTCTCGCTCGGCCCCGACTCCGATAACGCGGCCTACGTGGCTCGCCAATTTCCGGCATCCTCGCCGTGGGCCCGCCCAGCTTGCCCATCTTGAATTGCCCTTTCTTGATTTGCTCCGCCAGTTCGAAACCAACGGCCGCTGCAAGCTCCGTCCCAATGAGATACTTTGCACAACCCCTTTGTTTACAACGGAGAAATCGGCTACCCACAATATCTCCAGGAAAACAATACCTATTTTGTTCGTCTTGGGGAGCCAATTTCCAAATAGCCCCAACTCCCGCAACGACGGTCGAGTTGGGGCTTTTGATTTATGCAGCCGCCTCCACCAGCAGTATGATGGTCAAACCCATGCGTCTGCTCTTTCTCCTCTTCGCCACCCTCACCCTCTCCGCCCAGCCGCAGTACGACATCCTGCTCAAGGGCGGCCACGTCATCGACCCCAAAAACCGCCTCAGCGCCCTCCGCGACGTCGCCATCAAAGACGGCAAAATCGCCGCCATCGCCCCGTCCATCCCCCCCGCCCAGGCCCGCAAAACCATCCCCGTCAACGGCCTCTACGTTGTCCCCGGCCTCATCGATATCCACGCCCACGTCTTCTCCGGCACCGATGGCAAAGGTCTCGCCGGCGGCGACACCAGCATCCATCCCGACAGCTTTGCCCAGCGCGTCGGCGTCACCACCGTCGTCGACGCCGGCTCCTCCGGCCGCCACAACTTCGCCGCCTTCCGCAGCACCATCGTCGACAAAGCCCGCACCCGAGTCCTCGTCTTCCTCAACATCGGCGGCCAGGGCATGCCCGGCGACGCCAAGGAACAGAACCTCGACGACATGGATGCCAAAGCCGCCGCCGCCCTCGCCGCGGCCAATAAAGACGTCATCGTCGGCTTCAAAGTCGCCCATTACAACGGCCCCGAATGGACCCCCGTCGAACGCGGCGTCGAAGCCGGCACCATCGCCAATCTCCCCGTAATGATCGATTTCGGCGCCTTCCACATCGCCCGCCCGTTCCAGGATCTGGTCCTCAAAAAGCTCCGCCCCGGCGACATCTACACCCACGCCTTCTACGCCCCCGTCCCCTATTTCGACGCGAACGCCAAGCTCCTCCCCTACCTCCACGAAGCCCGCAAACGCGGCGTCCTCTTCGACGTCGGCCACGGCGGCGCCGCCTTCGAATTCAAACAGGCCGCTCGCGCCGTCAAACAAGGTTTCCCGCCCGACACCATCTCCACCGACGTCCACTCCGGCAGCCTCAACGCCGGCATGAAAGACATGCTCAACGTCATGTCGAAATTCCTCAACATGGGCCTCTCGCTCGACGACGTCATCTATCGCTCCACCTGGAACGCCGCCCGCACCATCCGCCGCGAAGAGCTCGGCCATCTCTCCCTCGGCGCCGCTGCCGACATCGCCGTTCTCCGCCACGAAACCGGCGACTACGGCTTCGTCGACTCCTGGGGCGCCGGCCTCCGCGGCACCCGCCGCCTGTCCAACGAACTCACCCTCCGCGACGGCTACGTCATCTACGACACCAACGGCCGCACCCGCGAAAACTGGGACAAACTCGGCGACTACAAGCCGCAAGGCGAACCCTGGTGGGACCAGACCCGTTCCAGCGGCCCCCTCCGCCGCAAATAGTCTACCGCCGCAAAAACGTCCCCCGCTGCAGTTCCGCGAACGCCTGCCGCAGCTCCTCCTGCGTGTTCATCACAATCGGCCCGTGCCACGCCACCGGCTCGCCCAACGGCTTGCCCGATACCAACAGGAACCGCATCCCCTCCGGCCCGGCTTCAACAGTCACCTCATCGCCCCGGTCAAACAGCACCAGCGAATGGTTCGCCGCCGCCACGCCATCGGTCGTCACCGGCCCCGGTTCCGACGCGTTGCCGAACTTCCCGCCCCCCGCAAATACGTACGCAAACGCATGCCGCGTCGTCTCCACCGGCAGCGTCCGCCGCTTCCCCGCCGGCACCGAAACGTCGATATAAACGGGCTCCGCCGCAATCCCCTCCACCGGCCCGCTCTGCCCCCAGAAGCTCCCGCACACCACCCGCACCCGCGTCCCGTCGTCGTCGGTGATCACCGGAATGTCGGCCGCCTTCACGTCCTGATATCGCGGCGCCGTCATCTTCAAACTCGCCGGCAAATTCGCCCAAAGCTGAAACCCATGCATCCGCCCCGCCTCGTCCCCGCGCGGCATCTCCTGATGCACAATCCCGCTCCCCGCCGTCATCCACTGCACATCGCCCGCGCCCAGTTCCCCCTGGTTCCCCAGGCTATCGGCATGATCCACAGTCCCCGCCAGCACGTACGTAATCGTCTCAATCCCCCGGTGCGGATGCCACGGAAACCCCGCCACATAGTTCCCCGGCACATCGTTCCGAAAATCGTCGAAAAGCAAAAACGGATCCGTCTCCCGCGTATCCCCAAATCCGAACCCCCGCCGCAAATGCACCCCCGCTCCCTCCATCGTGGGCTGCGAAGTAGTTACCCGTTTTACTGGTCGAATCGACATATACTTCATCATGACATCCCCGCCCAACATCGCCGGCTACTGGGAGGAAACCGCGGAGTCGTTCGACAAGGACATCCCCGGCCTCGTCACCTCCGTCACCTACTTTCTCCGCATCGCCCAAGACGGCGACATCGTCCAAATCGACGACCACGGCGACCGCCGCCAGGGCCGCATCACCCATGCCGAATCGAACCTCGTCCACATCGAACTCGGCACCGCCGAAAAGGTCATTTTCAACACCACCACCCACCGCTTCACCATCCCCCGCCAGCGCTTCCACCTCCACTCCGGAACCCTACCCGCGCCCCTCGCCCACTACCTCTTCCCCTACGGCCAACCCCGCGTCCCCGCGCCCCTTTTCAACGACTTCCCCAACCTCCGCGTCTACCACGCCCAGGCTACCCCGTCCGGCATCATCTTCCTCGCCTGGCTCGGTACCGATCGCGTTGCCATCTCCAT
This sequence comes from Acidobacteriota bacterium, assembly GCA_947466555.1. Classification (GTDB taxonomy): domain Bacteria; phylum Acidobacteriota; class Terriglobia; order Bryobacterales; family Bryobacteraceae. Next base: position 5,251 of record CANIFK010000149.1, read on the forward strand.
CTCCACGGGCCTCCCGGACGACACGCCCCAACGCATCGCCCTCGACTACAACATCACCCAAACCGCGCGCTACCTACTCACTGAATCCGGTATTGTCCCCGAATAGCAGCCACGTTCTTCCGCGCCTGCGCCTGATACGTCCCCGGTATCGCCGCGCACTGCGAGTTGAACTGCAACGCGTCCAAAATGCGCTTCCGATCCCCCTTCGGATCCCCCAACTTGAAATTCGCCAGCCCCAAATGAAACAGCGTCTCCGCCGTCAACTCCTTGTTGTCTTTCAATAGCGGCAACGCCGCCCGCAACTGCGTGTCCACCTCCGCCCACTTCTGCTCCCCGGCCGCCATCATTCCCAACATCCACCGCGAAACCCCAAGCTTCAAATTCACACTCTTCGTCCAATCCGCCTCGCTCATCCCCGCCGGCGCCTTCTTCCCCGGCATGATCTCAATCAACTTCCGTGCATACCCCGCCGCCTTCGCCTTCTCCTGCTTCCCGTAAGCCCGCCCCGCCGCGAAGATCAGCATGTCGTCATTGGTATCGTTCTTCTTCAACTCCTCTTCCGCAATCGCCTGCGCCTTGTCCAGGTTCCCCGCCTGCTGATACGCCACAAACAACGGCCCCCGCAACTGCTGGTTGTACTCGGCCCCCGGGCTCCGCGCCGCCAGCAATTCAGCCAGCGCAATCTTCTCCGCCGGCGCCGCGGCCTGTGTCGCCTGCGCATACAACACGTAGTCGCAATACGTGTCCACCTGCTTCGCGTAAGCTACATTGGCTTCCCAATGCTTAGCCTCCTCCTCCCCACTTGGCTTGGCCGACGCCACCACCCGCCGCGCCGCGTCCGACGTCGCCACCGCCCACTTTTTAATCAACCCCGCGTCCTTCTTCCCCTCCGCCGCTTTCAAATTCCCCTGCGCCACCGGCACGTCATCGGCATCGTCCGCCAACACCCTCTCCCCCGCCGCCAGGGCTTTATCAAACGCCCCCTGCTTCAAATACTCCGCCTGCATCTCGCCCAGCGCCCAAGTCGCCGACTCATGCTTCGCAAACTTCTCCACAAACTGTTCCAACAGCGCCAGCCGCTTCCCCCCGTCCGTCTCATCGGTAGCCTGCTTCAGCAGCACTCCCTCCGGATGGTCCGTGTCCACCGTCAATCGCCGTTTCGCCGCCTCCCCAGGCATCGAAACAATCAGGAAAAGGGCGCCCAGCGCCAGCAATCGAACCTTCGTCATGGAAGAATCTCCCTACAAAATTCTTTTGGAAAATTCTATGCCAACCCCGCCGTCAGTTACAATACCCGCCATGACACGTAGCGTGGCCATCTTCCTCCTAGCCGCTCTCGCCCTCCCCGCCCAGGATCGATACGCAAAGCTCATGCGCGACATCCTCATCTTCGACGCCCACATCGATACCCCCCGCTACTTCCTCGACGAAGGCTACCGCCTCCGCGACGAACACAAATACTACGAGCTCGACATCCCCCGCATGCGAAAAGGAAAGCTGGGCGCCGTCATGTTCGGCATCTACGCCCAGCCCCAGGACTTCCCCCCCGAACGCTGGCTCCCGCGCTCCCTCGAAGTCATCGACGCTCTCCACACCGAAGTCGCCGCCAACGCGAAGGACATGGAGTTCGCCTACACCGCCGCCGACGTCGAACGAATCCATAAACAAGGCAAACTCGCCGCCATGGCCTCTCTCGAAGGCGGCCACCTCATCGGCGATTCCCTCGGCGTCCTCCGCGCCTTCCACCGCCTGGGCATCCGCTACATGACCCTCGCTCACTTCGCCTCCAACAGCTTTGCGGACTCCATGACCGGCGAAAAACTTCACACCGGTCTCTCCAAATTCGGCAAGGAACTGGTCGGCGAAATGAACCGCATCGGCATGATCGTCGACGTCTCCCACATCTCCGACAAAGCGGTCCTCGACGCCGTCGAATTCTCCCGCTCCCCAGTCATCGCCAGCCACTCCTCCTCCCTCGCCATGGCCCCCATCGTCCGCAACATGCCCGACAACGTCATAGCGGCCATCGGCAAACGCGGCGGCGTCATCTGCATCAACTTCCACGCCGGCTATCTCGACAAAGCCGCCTACAGCGTCTACTTCAAAAACCGCCCCGCGCGCGACGCCGAGATCAAAGCCATCACCGCCAAAACCCCCATCGATTGGGACGCCGTCCGCGCCGTGCAAAAGAAGTACTTCGAAAAGATGCCCAAGGTCAGCTACACCGAACTCCTGAAACACATCGACCACATCGCCAAAACCGCCGGTGTCGACGCCGTCGGCCTCGGCTCCGATTTCGACGGCATCTCCGGCATGGCCCCCGTCGGCATGGAAGACGTCTCCAAATATCCAGTCCTCGTCAAAGGCCTGATCGACATGGGCTATTCCGACGCCGACATCCGCAAAATCATGGGCCAGAATCTCCTCCGCGTGCTCCGTCAAAATGAAGAGGTCGCAAAACAAAAATGAACCGCCGCCAATTCCTCGCCGCCACCGCCGTGGCGCCATTCGCCCTAGCCCAGGGCCCAAAGAAGCGCATCGCCTGCCTCAGCTCCACCTACCACGTTCGCAGCCACTCCGATAACTTCATCACCCGCTTCCTCGAAGGCTATTGGATCCACGAACAGCACTACGACGCGCCCTTCCAAGTCGCCTCCCTCTGGATGGACCAGATCCACCCCGGCGACATCGGCCAGCGTCTCAGCACCGCCTACAACTTCCCCGTATCCAAATCCATCGCCGACGCGCTCACCCTCGGCACCGGCAAACTCGCCGTCGATGGCGTCGTCATCGTCTGCGAACACGGCGAGTATCCCCACAACGAACTGCAACAGCAACTCTACCCCCGCTACGAGTTTTTCGAACAAGTCGTCAACGTCTTCAAACAGTCCGGCAAAACCTGCCCCGTCTTCACCGACAAACATCTCTCCTACGACTGGAAAAAGGCACAACAAATGGTCGCCTGGTCGAAGGAGTTGAAGTTCCCCATGATGGCCGGCTCCAGCGTCCCCGTCACATTCCGCCGCCCCGAATACGACCCGCCACTAAACAGCGAAATGGAATCGGCCTTGAGCATCGGCGGCGGCTGGATCGCCGACGGCGGCATCTTCCACATCCTCGAAACCCTGCAAGCCTTCGTCGAACGCCGCAAGGGCGGGGAAGTGGGCGTCAAATCCGTCCAGCTCCTCAAGAACGAAGAAGTCTGGAAAGCCGCCGAACAGGGCCTCTGGCGCCGCGATCTTCTGGATGCCGCCCTCGCCCGCCAACAAAAGCCGACCAACAAACGCCCCGAAGAAGGCACCGCCGTCCTCGGCCTCGTCGAATACCGCGACGGTTTCAAAGCCGCCACCCTCGCCCTCGCCAACGTCAGTGAATACATCGTCGCCGTCAAACCCAAAGGCGCCCCGCCGCAAGCCACCCTCTGCTACATCCCCATCGAAAACTCGAACAACTTCTCCAACCTCGTCCACGGCATCACGCAAATGATTTCGACCGGCAAACCCGCCATCGATATCCGCCGCACGCTCCTCGTCACCGGCACCCTCGCCCGTCTCATGGAGTCCGGCGGAGCCAACGGCAAGCGCCTCGAAACGCCCGAATTGACCGTCGCCTACAAAGCCCCAAAACACAGCTGGTACGCCAAAGGAGAAGGCTCGTAATCATGGCACTCCCCCTCGCCCCCAACGCCGAACTCAAACAGCTCGCCACCGGCTTCGCCCTCGCCGAGGGCCCCGTCTACAGCCGCCGCGGCTATCTCCTCTTCACCGACATCCGCAATCAGCGAATCCACAAATGGGAGAACGGCAATCTCTCCACCATCCGTGAAAACAGCAACAAAGCCAACGGCCTCACCTTCGATCACCAAGGTCGCCTCCTCACCGCCGAAGGCGGTGGCCGCGTCACCAGAACCGAGAAGAGCGGCGCCATCACCGTCCTAGCCGACAAAGACCTCAAAGGCCCCAACGACATCGTCTATGCCATCGACGGCAGCATCTATTTCACCGATCTCCCCGCCGGCAAAGTCTACCAAATAACCAGAACCGGCCAACTCCGAGTAGTCGCCGAAACCGCCGGCCCCAACGGCCTCGCCCTCTCCCCCAACCAGCAGCACCTCTATATCGCCGACTACCGCACCGGCCCCGTCACCGTCCACGAAATCGAGCCCGACGGCCGCCTCAAACCCGGCAAGCCCTTCGCCCCTCTAACCGTCGACGGCCTCAAAACCGACGAGTCCGGCAACGTCTGGATGGCCGCCCCCGAAGGCATCACGGTGCACACCGCCAAAGGCGAGCCACTAGGGACAATCAAAACTCCCGAACGCCCCACGAACCTGGCCTTCAGCGGC
>CANIFK010000150.1 GCA_947466555.1 Acidobacteriota bacterium
CCTGTGCAGCGTACTGGATGGCTTCAGCCGGTACATCGTGCACTGGGATCTCCGGGAGTCGATGACGGAGGCTGACATCGAGATCATTCTCCAAGCAGCCAAGGAGAAGCACCCGGCGGCGAAGCCGCGGATCATTTCCGACAATGGTCAACGCGCCCTCCACCATCGCGCTGCCTTTCTGTTTCGTTCGTCGTAAGGAGGAAATGTTATGGCGCATAGACACCTACATAAGAAAAACTCGCCGCCGGCTTACTGATCGAAAAAGTGCGCAGAAACGCGTCCAGCGTATAGTTCTGAATGGAGACAGTCATCATCTCCGGAACCCCGGAAGTGAACGTCACCTGCAGGTTCACGTTCGCCGTCGTCAAGGAGGGAGCAATTGGCGTCGTGCCGCCCGCCGGGTTCCCGTAGACAACCGCGTTCTTCACGGAGTTCGCAAACGTTGTGGATGGCGTTGCCGAGGACGAATCGTAGGTCTTATAGGCCGCATACCGCGCCCCTTGCCGGACCGCGTTCTGCAGTTCGTTATAGACAAAGAACGCGTAGCCGAACTGGAACGTGCCCGTCAGCACAGGGAACAAAAATCCGAACGCCAGCGCAAACTCGATCAACGCGTTGCCGCCCTGGCGCTTCCGCCGCGGCCGGGTCACTGGGAAGGTCATATGATCAACCTCGCCACATACGCGCCGCCACCGTTGCTGCCGACGCTTACCGCGCACCGGTGAGAACTGCCCTGCAGCCAGCAGCCAACATACTCGGCACACCACGCCTGATTACCGCCGTTGCCGTAGTCGGCAGTCCGCGTCAACAAAAACGCCCCGATGCCGACGATCCGGTTGTTGCTCCCCAGCGGCGTCCCCCCATCGTTGATCGGCGCCGCGATGATTCGCCGCCCGTTCCCGGTGTAGCTGCTGTAGCCGGTCGATGTCGTATCGGTGTCCTGCTGGATGCGCGTATACAAACTGTCCAACTGGCTCTGCTTTGCCCCGCCGGTCATATTCACCAAATCGCCAACCGAACGGAAAATCGACTGGTAGTCGTCCACGATCGTCGACCGGATCAAGCTCGCGCTTGTGTCCTCAATGTAGCCGCGCTCGGACCCCGCCGCCGCCGTCGCCACCGACACCATCTGATTGGAATTGTCCCCCTGGCACACATTGGCCCCGTTCCCGTTTCCAAACTTCGGGTTCGACGGCCACCGCAGGGTATACTGCTTCCCCAACTCGAGCCCGAAGTCCGGCCCCGTCAGGTTGTGCGCGTACGGCGAAAACGGAAACAGCCCCTGGCCAAACGTCGTCTTCGGCACCTGTCCGGCCACCGCCGAGGCGACGACGTTCGTTTGCGACTTCGACACCGCCAGGCCCATGAAATAGATCGGCACCGTCACCGTCGCGTTTACCCGCGTGAAGGCATACCCCGACGTGTTACCCGGGTTCGCCGACCAAGGCCCCGCGGAGGCCTGCGCGAATTCCACGGTCGTCCCCGTGAACCCCGCCGTCCCAAAGGAGTTCCGGTTGGGGTTATTGGTAACGGCGCTTTGCGCCCGGGCGATCCCGTTGCTGGTTCCATCCAGTTCCAGGACCGCCGCCAGCGCCGCCGAGTCGGCAAAAGTCTGGGCATCGCCCTTCACGATGTACATGCGGCCCAAATCCACCGCGAGCCCTACGGCCCCCAACAAAACGATGGAAGCCGCGCCTACGCTCAAAAGGACATAGCCCCGCCTTCGCGGACATTTTGTCGCCATCCTGCAACTCCTTGGGAATGATTGTCTAGCACCAACATACAAGTACTAGGCAATTCGTACTATACGGAGTCAACACTAGGGCTACGTAGAAACCCCTCAGCGGACAGGCCGCACGAGGCCTTAGACCATGTACATGCCGCCATTGATTTCAATGGTTTGGCCAATAATATAGGCTGCGCCATCGGAGAGCAAAAACTGAATGCAGTCGGCGATTTCTTCGTTCGTACCCAGTTTCCCGGCCGGCGTCTGCGCAACCACGCCATCCAGCATCTGGCGCGAGGAGTACTTCTCGTGGAAATAGTTGTCCACCGTTCCCGGGCTGACAGCGTTCACGCGGATCCCTTGGGGCGCCAGTTCCTTGGCCATGCCCTTGGTGATACACGCCACCGCCGCCTTGGAGGCGGCGTAGATCGTCGCGCCCGGCCCGCCGCCGTTGCGCGCCGCAATCGAACTCAGGTTGATGATCGCGCCGCCGCCGGCCGCCGCCATCGCCGGAGCCACGGCCTGGGAGATGAAGTAGACGCTCTTGGCGTTCAGGTTCATCACCTCGTCCCACAGGTCGCTGGTGAACTCGGGCATCTTAGCGCGCTTCACCAAATGGCCGGCGTTATTGATGAGAATCTGGGCCCCCGGCGCCTTTTCGTGCAGCGCCAGAATGAAGCCCGCGATGCCTTCCTGGGTGCCCAGGTCCGCGCCAATGAGAACCACTTCGGCGCCCATCGACTCCAGTTCCTTGGCGAGCGCTTCGGCGCCTTCCCGGTAGGAGTGGTAGTGCACCACGATGCGCTTGGCGCCTTCGCGCGCGAGCATTTTGCAGGTCGCCGCGCCAATGCCGCGCGATGCGCCCGTTACGATTGCTGTCTTGCCGGTGATTCCGTTTGCCATGTGTGAGTTCCTATTCTATGCCAGCGCCAGAGGACGAAGCGGCGCGCCGGTGCCGCCACGGAGCTTGAGCGGCGCGGCGACGAAGAGAAACTCGTACACCCGATCCCGCGCCAGCGCCTCCAGGTCCAGCGCCTCGATGATGTGAATGCCGCTCTCGTAGAGCAGGTGAATGTGCACCGGCATGTCGTGCGCCGGCACCCGTTCAAACGCCACCGTGTCCGACCCGGCCGCGAAGATGCCATGACCGCTCAACCACCGCGCCCCATCGAGATCCGGCCCCGGCCCGGAGGGCGCGCCGCTCACCGCATTGATATAGCGCGTGGCGTCCTCCCAATACTGCGCCCAGCCGGTGCGGATCAGCACCACATCACCCGCGCCAATCGCGGTTCCCTGCCCTGCGGCGATTTCGGCCAGCCGCGCCCCGGTCAACGCCACGTCCTCGGCCAGCGGCCCATCGGGACCAGCAGCGTCGAGCAGTACGCCGCGCCGCACGATGGGGGCGATGTGCTCGGCCGTGTGCACCGTCAGCCCGCCGCCATAGCTCTGCACCTCCGCCGCCACGTGCCCGCCATGCAGCAACCCGCCGCAGGAAAAGTGGCCGAAGCCATCGATGTGCGTACCCACGTGGCTGCCCAGGGCGATGGCGTCGGCGGCCGAACTGTGGCCGGCCGGCGAGTGCATGTCGCCATGCTTCTTAGTCATCGAAAACAGGTATGGGGGATGCGACGGATGGTGCGGCATCCCCACAAAATACGGTTGCGCCAAGTCATAGACACGGGCGTCGCGGGCCAGGTTGAGCAGTTCCACGACGCCAGTGTATCAGGGCCAATCACACGCCGGCGGCCGGTGGCGAAACACAAACAAGGCGAACCGGGTTCGCCGTCGAACCCGGTTCCTCGACCAGCAATAGGGCCTCCGAGAACCCCGTTGCCAGAACCCGTGAGGCGACATCGATATCGCAGAAATCTTCAACGTTCCGGAATATCAGCGGGCCACCCGAAGGTAGCCCGCCGTCGGAGTGACTGCCGCTAGTTGTGCGCCTGCAGATTCCCTCCTGTCAGCTTGCCGTTCACGGTCAATACCGTGATGCCGAAGCTGTTCTTGATGACCAGTTGCACCGGGTCCTTGTTCACGCCGGGTTCACCGGCATCCTGGAACTTCCAGGTGGCGGTGGCTCCGGGGAAGCCGTTCCATTTGCCGGAACCACTTCCCACCAGCGTGTCGTAGACGGAGGGTGGTGGCGCGGGACTGATCAGCGGATCATTGCTGCAGGTGGCAGCGTTGACTGTACCCAGTGTGAAGGAATTGCCGGGCCAGTTCACCGTCAGCGATTGCGGCACGGCGGCCACATCACAAGCCAGATTCACCTGCATGCTGGCATTCGGGACAGAGGCATTCCCGTTGATACCGCCGGCGATGCAGGCGCCGATGGTGAACGCCGTCACCGGCGTGGAGAGTTCGGCGAATCGCGGCAGAGGCGCGTTGGCGTCCGCCGTGAACACGTTTGTCAGCGGCCCGAAGGCGCCGGAGACAAGGACGGTAGCCGGGGACGGGATCGGCGTGGCATAGGCTACATAGACCGGAACCGCCACGGTTTCGACAGCAAGCGGATCGGCGCGCAACACCTCGTAGACAACCGTGGCGTCGCCCGCGTTGTTCACCGCGATCTGGGCCAGGCCGAAGCCGTTGGCCGATTTGGGAACGAAGTTCCCCGCCCCGCTGGCAGGCACGTTGATCATCCGCGCCACCAGTTGACCGTTCGTGATTACGGCGGGAGCGAAGAGCTTGACGAACTTCGGCACGCCGGTGAAGCGGGCGAGCAACCGGGTGCCGTGGTCGGCGAGACCAGCCAGGCCCAGATCACCGCGGCCGGGGATGGGCATGAGGAACGGATCGTAGTACCCCGATTCAGAGTTCCATTGGGTGCCAGGCACCGTCTGCGGTACGGGCACCGGCGAGGTGTTGGCGTTCGCATACGGGGCGATGGTCATTGGCTTATAGGCTTGAGCGAACCCTTCGGTGAAAGTCAGATGCACCTGTGGTGTCCCGTTCTGATTTGGGCTCTGAGACAACGCGGGATTCTGCGGCGCGCACTGTTTGAACGACGGCGCGGCGCCGGTGGCGAACTCCATCCCATTGCTGATGAAGCCGAGCACCGCGCTGGGGTTGGCGATGGGCGGGGCGGTGGGCCCTACCGCGCTCACCACGCCGGTGAGCATCTGCGCCGGATTGGTGACGGGACCCTTCTGGTGGGCGTGCAGGCGGACGTTGGCCATGCGGAGTGTCCGGATGCCGGTGGAGCCGGGCGGATCGATGGGCACACCAATCCATTGCAGCGAGTTCAGTCCGTTGTCCTTAGCCTGAAAGACATTGGGGCGTCCTGACGACCCGTTGTAGACACCGGCGCCCGTGCCGGTGCCGGTGATGGCGCAGACTCCGGTGAAGGGTGTACCGCAAACAAGCCGGTTCGGGTTGGTGGTGGAGCCGGCCTCGTCGACGATCAGCAGCGCGTCGGTGAAGCCGGAGGGCGCCAGGAGCCGGTTGGTCACATCAGCGTTGTAGTAGACCTGCAGGTTCACTTGTGGCACCGGCTGGCCGGCCGGTGTCGGCGTACCGCCAGAGCAGTTCAAAATCAAGTCACCGATCCGCTCGGCGACGCCTTCGGTCCGCACCTGGGGAGGTGGCGGGGTTGTCGTTGTACACACCATCGGCCCAGTCGGCTGCGCCCAGGCGGAGAGGCCGCCGAGTCCAAGAACGCACGCCAGGCCGAGCCATCGTATATTTGGCATCGATCCTATCCTTTCCATTGCCGGCAACGTACATACGGAGGCCGACAATAGAGAGTGCGTGGGCGGCGGGCGGACGGGGTCAAAAAAGAAAGCGGGCTACCCGAAGGTAGCCCGCCTGGTTTGGTTTGTGTTGAAGGAGAACTACTCGACGATCGTCTCGTCCGGAGCGCCTTCGGTTTCCGAAAGCCCGCCGGCGTAGAACGTCCGCGCCGTATCTTCGTAGTCCGACATCGAGTCGTTGAAGGAGATCTCGACTTCGGGCTGGGGCTCCTCTTCCGGAACGCCTTCGCCCGCGATCCGCACACCACGGTAGTAATCCATGCCGGTACCGGCCGGGATCAGACGACCCATGATGACGTTTTCCTTCAGGCCGCGGAGACCGTCGCGCTTGGAGTTGATGGCGGCTTCGGTCAGCACGCGCGTCGTCTCCTGGAAGCTGGCGGCGGAGATGAACGAATCGGTCGAAAGCGAAGCCTTCGTGATACCCAACAGGATCGACCGCGCGTGGGAACGGCGCCCGCCCTTGTCGTTGGTCTTTTCGTTCTCTTCCTTGAACTTGAAGCGGTCGACCACTTCTTCCGGCAGGAAGTCGGTGTCGCCGATGTCTTCGACTTTCAACCAGCGCAACATCTGGCGCACGATCACTTCCAGATGCTTGTCGTTGATGTTCACACCCTGCAACCGGTAGACTTCCTGAACTTCGTTGACGAGGTACTTCTGCAGTTCCTTCTCGCCGCGAACCTTCAGAATGTCGTGGGGATCGATGGGGCCATCCATCAACTGATCGCCGGCCTCGACGCGCTCGCCTTCCTGTACGTTGATGTGAGCGCCGCGCGGGATGGCGTATTCACGCTCCTGCCCGTCGTCACCGGTCACGTAGATTTTGCGAGAGGTCTTGGTGATTTCACCGAAGCGAACGACACCGTTGATTTCAGCGATTTGAGCTGGGTCACGCGGCTTGCGGGCTTCGAACAATTCGACCACGCGGGGGAGACCACCGGTGATGTCCTTGGTTTTCGAAGTCGCGCGCGGGATCTTGGCCAGCACGTCGGCAGCGTGGACAATGTCGCCATCGCGCACCATGATGTGAGCGTGGGTCGGCATGAGGTAGCGCTTTTCGTCGTGCTTGGTGCCGCCTTCCGGCCGGATGATGATGGTGGGGACCTTCTTGCCGTCGAGCGAGTCAATGATGACCAGCTGCGAGAGGCCCGAAACTTCGTCCACCTGCTCCTGCACGGTGATGCCTTCGTCGATGTCCTTGAAGTGCACCTTACCGCTGATTTCGGTGAGGATGGAGAACGAGTACGGATCCCATTCGACCATCACGTCGCCGGCCCCGATCGCCTGGCCGTCCAGGAACTTGATCTTGGCGCCGTAGACAACCTGGTAGCGTTCTTTTTCGCGGTTCTTTTCGTCGACGACGGCGATGATACCGTTGCGGTTCATGACGATGTTCTCGCCGGTGGCCGTCTTCACGGTGTTGATGCCGATGTGCTTGATGAAACCAGCGCCCTTGGACTCCTGCGTGTTCTGTTCCGACGCGCGCGTCGCCGCGCCGCCGATGTGGAACGTACGCATGGTGAGCTGGGTACCGGGTTCACCGATCGACTGGGCAGCGATGACGCCGACCGCTTCGCCACGTTCCACCATCCGGCCGGTGGCCAGATTGCGACCGTAGCAGAGCTGACAGACGCCGCGGCGGCTTTCGCAGGTCAGCACCGAGCGAATCTTGACGCGCTCGATACCGGCGGCTTGAATCGCCGTCGCCAGGTCTTCGGTGATCAGCTTGTTCACACCGACGATCTTCATGCCCTCGAAGTCCAGCTGGTCTTCGAGAACCACGCGGCCGACGATACGGTCGCGCAAGGGCTCGATGACTTCGCCGGCTTCGACGATGGGCTCCACATAGATGCCTTCGCCGGTGCCGCAATCGTGTTCGCTGATGATGACATCCTGCGCCACGTCGACCAGACGGCGGGTCAGGTAACCCGAGTCGGCCGTCTTCAAAGCGGTGTCGGCCAAACCCTTACGGGCGCCGTGCGTCGAGATGAAGTACTGCAACACGTTCAGGCCTTCGCGGAAGTTGGCCGTGATGGGGGTTTCGATGATCTCGCCCGAGGGCTTGGCCATCAAACCGCGCATACCGGACAGCTGGCGAATCTGCTGTTTCGAACCGCGGGCGCCCGAGTCGGCCATGATGTAGATGGGGTTGAGGTAGCGGCCCGTACGGTCGTCCTCTTCCATCTTTTTGAACATCTTGTCGGAGACTTCTTCGGTAACGCGGGTCCAGATTTCGATGATCTTGTTGTAGCGTTCGCCCTGGGTGATGGCACCCGACTGGTACTGGCTTTGGACTTCGATAACAGCCTTTTCGGCGTCCTTGACCATCTGCGCCTTCTGCTCGGGCACAACCATGTCGTCGATGCCGATGGAGATCCCGGCGCGCGTGGCGTACATGAAGCCCAGCGCCTTGATGTCATCGAGCATTTTGACCGTGGTCTGCAAGCCGAACTTCAGGTAGCAGTACTGCACCAGCTGCGTGAGGCCCTTCTTCTTCAACAGGCCGTTGACGAACGGCATGTCTTCGGGAAGGACGTCATTCAGAATGACGCGGCCAACCGTCGTGTCCATGTCCTGCTTGTTGTACTCCACCGCTTCGGAGTGCATCAGGTTCTGACCGTCTTTCGACGTGGTCAGATCGAGCACCTTACCGGTGTAGCGCAACTTGATGGGGGTGAGCGTTTCCACTTCGCCCATTTCGAGCGCGATGAGAACGTCGTCCATGGAGGCGAACTTCTTGCCTTCGCCCTTGGAACCGACACGCGATTTGGTGAGGTAGTAGAGGCCGAGCACCATGTCCTGCGACGGGATCGCGATGGGCGAACCGTGCGCGGGGGACAGAATGTTGTTCGAGGCCAGCATGAGCGTCGACGCTTCGATCTGCGATTCCGGCGACAGCGGAATGTGGACCGCCATCTGGTCACCGTCGAAGTCAGCGTTGAACGCGGTACAAACCAGAGGATGGAGCTTGATGGCCTTGCCTTCGACCAGCACCGGTTCAAAGGCCTGAATGCCTAAGCGGTGGAGGGTCGGGGCGCGGTTGAGAAGGATCGGATGGTCGCGAATGACTTCTTCGAGAATGTCCCAAACGACCGGATCCTGCTGTTCCACCAGTTCTTTGGCCTGCTTGATGGTGGTGCAATGGCCACGCTGTTCCAGGCGGTGGTAGATGAACGGCTTGAAGAGTTCGAGCGCCATCTTCTTGGGAAGACCGCACTGGTGCAACTTCAATTCCGGACCGACCACGATGACCGAACGGCCCGAGTAGTCGACGCGCTTGCCGAGCAGGTTCTGCCGGAAGCGGCCCTGCTTGCCCTTGAGGGCATCAGAGAGCGACTTGAGCGGGCGGTTGTTGGCGCCGCGCAACACACGGCCACGGCGGCCGTTGTCGAACAGAGCGTCGACGGCTTCCTGCAACATGCGCTTTTCATTGCGGACAATGACGTCGGGCGCGTGCAGTTCCATCAGCTTCTTCAACCGGTTGTTGCGGTTGATGACGCGGCGGTAGAGGTCGTTCAGATCGGAGGTCGCAAAACGACCGCCGTCGAGCGGGACCAGCGGGCGCAGTTCCGGCGGGATGACCGGGATGACATCGAGAATCATCCACTCCGGATTGTTGGCCGACTTGCGGAAGCTTTCCACCACGCGCAGGCGCTTGGCGAATTTCAGCTTCTTCTGCTGGGAAACTTCCGTCTTCATCTTCTCCCGGATTTCGAGAGAGAGCTTTTCGGTCTGGACCTTCTTCAGCAGTTCCTTGATGCCTTCGGCGCCCATCATGGCGATGAAGCGGCCGTGGGCTTCCTGGTCCAACTGGCGCTTGCGCTCGTCGGTGATGACGTCGCCTTCTTTGATGCCATCCACATCGCCGGCATCGACGATGACGAAAGCCTCAAAGTACAGCACGCGTTCCAACTCGCGGAGCGTGATGTCGAGCAGGTAGCCGATACGGGAAGGCAGGCCCTTGAAGAACCACACGTGCGAGCAGGGGCTGGCCAGTTCGATGTGGCCGAGCCGTTCGCGACGGACGCGGGACAGGGTGACTTCCACACCGCACTTGTCGCAGATCACGCCGCGGTGCTTCATGC
>CANIFK010000151.1 GCA_947466555.1 Acidobacteriota bacterium
CTACAAGTGCGACCGTATGAGCATGGCGCATTCGCTGGAAGTGCGGCCGCCGCTGTTGGACCACCGGCTGGTGGAGTTTGCCGCGCGGATGCCCGATTCGTTCAAGGTAAACGGCAGCAAGCTGAAGTTCATCCTGAAAGATCTGATGCGGGGGAAGATTCCGGACTCCGTGTTGACCCGTAAAAAAGAGGGCTTCGATATTCCGGCGCACGATTGGTTCCGGACCGCGTTGAAGCCGCTACTGCACGATACTCTGACTCCGCAGGCGATTCGCGAAATGGGCCTGTTTCGCGAAGGCGCGGTGGAGGCTGTGCTGCGCGCCCACGAACGCCGCGAGGCCAACTACGGGTACCACTTGTGGGGCCTATTGATGCTGTTTCTCTGGAAGAAGCAATGGAACGTCGTTACCAGTTAATCGTCCTTCTTTTCGCTATCGCCGTGTATTTCGGCTGCATTGTGAGTCCACCCACGTTGATGGACGACGTGGACGCGGTACAGGCGCAGATTGCGCGGAATATGCTGGATTCCGGCGACTGGGTGACGGCGCGGTTGAATGGGGTTGCGTACCTGGAGAAGTCGCCATTGATCTACTGGTCGATGGCGGTGAGCTACGCGGTGTTCGGCGTGCACGATTGGGCGGCGCGAATTCCGCTGGCGCTAGGCGTCGTGTTTCTCTGCTGGCTGACGGCGCGTTTTGCGCGATGGGCGTTTAACGAGACGACTGGGCTATACGCGGGGTTGATTCTGGCAACGTGCATTGGCCTGTGGCTGTTCACGCGCATTCAGATTCCCGATGCGATTCTGACGGCTACGATCACGCTGGCGATGTGGTGCTTTCTGTTGGCGATGGAGTCTGGCGAGGCGAAGTATGCCTATGTGATGTCGGCGGCGATGGCGACGGGGCTGCTGCTGAAGGGTCTCATCGCCATGCTGTTCCCGCTGGCGGCGATTGGACTTTGGCTGACAATTGCAGGCCGGTGGGGCGAGTGGCGAAAGTTGCGGCCTTTCACCGGAGCCCTGATTTTATTGGCGATCGCGGCGCCCTGGCACGTGCTGGCGATGCTGCGAAACCCGCCCTATTTCGATTTCACGATGAAGAGTGAACCTGGCCAGTATCACGGCTTCTTCTGGTTCTACTTCTTCAACGAGCATGTGTTTCGCTTCCTGAACATGCGTTGGCCGCGCGACTACAATACGGTTCCGCGCCACATGTTCTGGCTGTTCCATTTGCTGTGGCTATTCCCATGGAGCGCCTTTTTTCCAGCGATCGCGAAGCTGCGCTATCGCCCTACGGACCGGGCCGGATCGGCGCGCCTGCTGGCGTTGTGCTGGACCGGGTTTCTGTTGCTGTTCTTCACGTTTTCGACGACGCAGGAATACTATTCAATGCCGTGTTATCCGGCACTGGCGCTGCTACTGGCGAATGCGATGGAGCGGGAAGAGAGCGTCTGGCTGCGCCGCGGACAGTTGGTTGTGGGTGGGATTGCTACGCTGGCTGCGGTGGCGATTGGTTTCATTTTGTTCCGTGTGAATGGGTTGCCGACGCCGGGCGATATCTCCCAGGCGCTGACGCAGAACCCCGATGCCTACACGCTTTCGTTGGGGCATATGGGGGATTTGACAGTCGACTCGTTCGCGTATTTGCGGCTGCCGCTAGTGATGGCCGGCGTGGCGTTCTTGATCGGAGCCTTCGCTGCGTTCCGGTTGCGGCGCATGCCGCTGGCGTTGGGGTTGGCCGTGATGATGACGCTGTTCTTGCACGCCGCGCGCACGGCGCTAGTGACGTTTGATCCGTACCTGGGATCGCGGCCGCTTGCCGAGGCTTACAAGAATGCAAAGCCAGGAACGCTGATCGTGGACAACCAGTACTACACGTTTTCGAGCGTGTTTTTCTACGCGAATCCCGCGCAGGCACTGCTGCTGAATGGGCGTGTGAACAACCTGGAATACGCCAGCTATGCGCCGGGCGCGCCGCAGGTTTTCATTGACGACGCCGAATGCAAAAATCGCTGGGCCTCGCGGGACCGCTACTACTTGGTCGTCGAGAAGCCCAGCACACCAAGGCTGGAACACCTGCTTGGCAAAGAGCGGCTATTTCTTGTTCGTGAGAGCGGTGGGAAGTACTTGTTCAGCAACGAACCGAATTAGCGCGGCGGAGGCGCCAGGCGGCACAGAGCAGCCCGGCGCCCGTGAGGATTACGGAAGACGGCTCGGGGACACCGCTTGTGGGCGCGGTGGAGGTGACGCTGCCGTCGAAGGTGAATTCGAGCGAGTACTGGTCGTTCGGGTGACTGCCGAGGGGGCCGAAGGGATCGTTGACCAACAGATCGTAGGTCACGCTGAAGGTGGCGCCGGTGGTGGAGCCGATGGGCGCGCCGGGGAGCATGGCGAACTCGCCGAAGCCCTGTTGCAGCGACTGGTTGTAGGCCTGGTTGAGGATGGTGTTCGGCCCGAGAATAGTGGGGTTCACCGAGACGATGAAGTCCTGGAAGGTACCCATGAGCGGGTCGAAGCCCGAGGCGACGACGCTCGTAACCAGAAGGTAGTTCGAGGTGTCGTTGTTGAGATCGAAGCCCCAGCCGTAACTGGTTCCGGGTTCGATGTTGATGTTGCCGCTGTTGGGGATCAGGGTGAGTGATGCCGCCGGCAGCGTGGGGAGAAGGAGGCAGAGTGCGAGTACGAGTTTCATTGTGGTTTCCTTGTGACTAGGGGATTTGAAGGTTAAAAGTACGGGTGCCGGGTGTGGTTCCGCCGTTGGCTTGATAGTCGAGCCTGACGGTGAAGCGCGCGTTGGCCGGGCAGGTGCCGAAGTTGATTTGTAAGGGAACGGTGGTGTTCGTGCCGGCGGGGAGGAATCCGCCGTTCAACGGGAGTGCCGATTGGGCGACGGGTAGCGGACAAGGGGCACCGAACGTCTGGGCGGTGAAGGCGACACCTGTGAGTTGCACGTCGTTGGCGGAGTTGGCGCCGGTGTTGCTGAGGCGAATGGTCCAGGTCTTCGAGGGGAGCGCTCCGCTGCGCGCGATAATGGCGCTGTCGAGCGTCGTGGAGCCAATGTTTCCAAGGTCCCGCGTTTGCCCTGCGACGGCGTTGAAGGCAAAGGTGGCCAGACCGTAATTGATCGATCCAATACCCGGGCCGGCGAGGGCAAGGAGTCGGAAGCGGCCGGTGGAGTCAGTGTAGGCGAGTCCGTCTTCCCGGTTGGTGCGGACGTTGGCCGGATTGGCGGGTGGTTGGCCGTTGATGAAGAAGCGTCCTGAGATAATGCCGGCGACCGTGGAGGTCTCCACGTTGATGATGGTGGTCTGGCCCGCGGAGATGGTAAACGGGACGGGGGGGATCGGGTAGCCGTGGCCCTCCGTGAGGGTATAGCTGCCTGGGGGCAGGTTTTGCATCTGCCCGCCGCAATTGGTGGACCCGGCTTGGGAAACGAAATAGAAGTAGCAGTTCCCGGCGAGCGATTGTCCCTGGTACAGGACATTGACAACTGCATTTCCGCTACTTTGGTTGATGGTTCCCACGTCAACCGTTTGTCCAGCGACCGCGGTGAATGGGAAGTTCGGCGAACTGTAGTTGACGAATCCCGTTCCCGCGCCCGCAAGTGCGATGAGCCGGAACCGTCCACTCGAATCCGTGTAGCCGACGCCATCCTCGGAGTTCGTCCGTATAGTGGCTGCATTCGCCGGGGGTTGTCCGTTTTGAAGGAAGATCCCTGTAAGGATCCCGACCTGGCCGGAGGTTTCCACATCGACTGTTGTAGTCTGTCCGGCCGTCACAGTGAACGGGACGGGAGGGATCGGATAGCCGTGGCCCTCGGTCAGCGTGTAACTTCCAACGGGCACGTTGAACATGTTGCCGCCGCAGTTCACGCTGCCGGCCGCGGAAGTGAAGTAGAAGTAGCAGTCACCGGGAATGGGTTGGCCCTGGAAGCGGATCCGGACGTTGACGTTGCCTGTGTCTCGGTTGATGGTCCCGACGTCGACTGTCTGTCCGGCCACCGCCGTGAATGGGAAATTGGCCAGACCGAAGTTGACGGTGCCGTTGCCTGGGCCGGCGAGGGCGATCATTCGGAAGCGTCCGGTGTTGTCGGTATAGGCGAGGCCGTCTTCCTGTCCGGTCCTCACGGAGGCCGGGTTCGACGGCGGTTGACCGTTGAGCAGGAACGTACCGGTAATGATGCCCACCTGCCCGCTCGTCTCCACATCGACCACTGTTGTCTGGCCCGCGGTGACGGTGAATGGGACCGGAGGGAGTGGGTAGCCGTGGCCTTCGGTGAGCGTATAGCTGCCGACGGGAACGTTGAACGCGTTACCGCCACAGTTGAATGAGGCGGCCTGCGAGACGAAGTAGAAGTAACAGTCGCCTGGGATCGGCTGCCCCTGATAGCGAACGCGAACCGTGATATTCCCGGCCGCTACGTCGATTTGGGCGCTGGCCGGCAGTGTGGCGAGCGCCACGCAGGCCAGGAGTAACATTGATTTGTTCATGAGTTCCTGTTGGGAAGGAAGGTGCCTTCTTATCTGGCGTGCGCAATTCGCGCAAATCCGGGGTCAGAGAATCTCGCTATTCTGGAAGACCATGTCCAAGCCGCTGATCCTTATCGTTTGCACCGCGAATTCCGCCCGCAGCCAGATGGCCGAGGGCCTGATGCGCCACTTGAAGGGCGATCAGTTCGAGGTCGCCAGCGCGGGCACTGTCGCTACCTACGTCCGCCCGCAGGCCATCGAGGCGCTGGCTGAGATCGGGATCGACATCAGCCATCACACCTCTAAGGCGATCGATGGGTTTCTCGATAAGCCCATCCGTTACCTGATTACGGTTTGCGATAACGCGCGCGACAACTGCCCCTATGTGCCGGGCGCACAGACGACGCTGCACTGGCCGTTCCCGGATCCGGCGACCAATCCGCGGCTCGAAGATTTCCGGACCGTTCGCGACATGATTCGTGAGAAGATCGAGTCCACGGAACTGCCGGTCTAATTCATGTCGAAAGCCCTACTCATTCTCGGCGCGATTGCCCTCGCATTCGGGTGGTGGGGCGTCTACACGGTGTCCGGCCGGCACCGATTCGATGAGATGGACGGGATCATTCCGCTGGCCGCGCTGGCCCTGGGCGGGTTGCTGTTTGTGATCGGGTTGGCGTTACTGTTTTGGCGCCGTTAGCAGCCAGTCCAGCTTGAATCGCGCCAGCGAGAGGCGGCTTGTACGGAAGATGGATTTGTCCAGACCGCCGCGCTCGTACAGCACAAGAATGGTTCCATCGGGCGTGGTTGCGAGGTCGGAGTACCCGGATAGCCCCGGCTCTAATACACGCTTCGCCGTCCACGTTTCGCCGTCATCGCCAGACCACTGCACGGTCAGGTTTTTGCGATCGCGGTTGACGGTTTTTGAGGCATCGACGTAGGTTGCTTCGAGGGTGTCGGGATTCGAAAACACCAGCCCGCCCTTCGGGTGACGGATCACCGAACTCATGCAGACCGGCTCCAGAAGTTGGGCGTGGAACGTCGGCGTCGACCACCCCGTCGCCCCATCCGCACTAACGCTGATTGCACGGCGGTGCTCGGTCGACTCATTGCGAATATTGAGCATTACGCTGCCATCTCGCCGCTGCACCGCGTACGTTTCGCTGGGGTTGGGCAGCGTGTCGGGGACGAGATCCCCGGTCTGCCACGTTGCGCCGTTGTCGTCGCTGTATAGCGTGCTGACACGCGACGGGCGATGTTTCTTGCCGCCGGTGGATAGCCATACGGCCACCATGAGCCGCCCGTTTTTCAAGCGAATGCCATGGCCCGGTCCGGTCGCGATCACGTTCCAATCGTAGGCGGAGCGCAATCGTTCAAAGGCCGCCGTAATATCGACCGGCTTGGAAAACGTCAGACCTCCGTCGGTACTCTTCATGTGGAACGCCCGGGCATAGTTGACGCAGTAGAGGAAGTGGATCTCGCCAGGTTTCGCGCCGGGGATAGCCACCGGGTTATTCATCGTTTCCTTACCCGAATCCGCAAGTACTCGCAGCGGTCCCCAGGTCTTGCCGCCGTCTGTTGATCGCCGCATGACAACGTCGATATCCGCCCAATCGCCGAAGCCATCCCGGCGTGCTTCCGCATACGCCAAAACGGTCTTTCCATGCGCCAACAGACCGGGAATCCGGTAGGTCATGTAGCCCTGTTCGCCGGCGGTGAATAGGTCCTGCGTCACCGGTTGAGCCAGTATTGACGGTATCGCCATTGCGACCAGGAGCGTAGACTGGAATAGAGGCATTATGAAGATTCTCGTCTTGAATTGTGGCAGTTCTTCGATCAAAAGTCAGGTCTTCGAAACCAGTCCCGAACAGATCGCCGCCTCTGAAGACCGCGTCCTTGCCAAAGCTGTGGTTGACCGCATTGGCACTCGCGATGCCATTGTTTCCGTAACCGCCGGCGGACGCCGAACGCGTTCTACGCGCCCCGTCGCCGACCGCGACGAAGCACTGAAGGCGATCATCGAAGCCGTCTCGGAGTACGGCCCGATTGAGGCTGTTGGTCATCGCGTTGTTCACGGGGGCGAATCATTTCAGGAGCCCGTCGAGTTCACGGAAGAAGTCGTCGAAAAGATTGAAGATTTGTACGATCTGGCGCCGTTGCACAACCCTCACAATGTGCGCGGCTTCCGTACCGCCCGGGCGCTCCTGCCCGATGCCCGCCACGTCGCCGTGTTCGACACGGCCTTCCATCAGACGCTTCCCCAGGAAGCTTATCTCTACGGCATTCCCTACAGCTACTACGCACAGGAGCAGTATCGCCGTTATGGATTTCACGGCGTCTCGCACCGCTATATTTCCTGGCGTTATGCCCAGATCCACGGCAAGCCGAAGGACGAGTTCAAGGTAATCAGTTGTCACCTCGGCAACGGTTCTTCGATGTGCGCAATCCGGCACGGCCATTCGATTGATACCTCCATGGGCTTCACGCCGCTCGAAGGCCTTGTCATGGGCACTCGCTGTGGCGACATCGATCCCTCGCTAGTCCTGCACATGATGGCGATGACCGGTGACGGACCTTCGGAAATGGAGAACTTGCTCACCCGCAAGAGCGGGCTATTCGGGCTCTCCGGTCTTTCCGCGGACATGCGATTATTGTTGGACTTCCGCCGCAAGGGCGACAGTCGCGCCGCCATGGCGATCGATGTCTTCTGCTATCGCGTGAAGAAGTACATCGGTTCCTATCTTGCCTCGCTGAACGGTGCCGACGCGATCGTCTTCACCGGTGGCATCGGCGAAAACGCTGCCCCTGTTCGAGAGCAGATCTGCGCCGGCATGGATGGCCTTGGGATTCGCATCGACAAGATCGCCAACGACGCTGCCATTGGCAAAGAAGCGCAAATCAGCTTTCCGGATTCACCCGTCAACGTCTGGGTCATTCCCACGAACGAAGAGTTGCTGATTGCGCGCGACACACTGCGTTGCCTACTCGGCCTGCCGCAGCCGGACTGATTATTCTGACAGCAATCGCTTGTGCGCCTCTTCCAGCGCCAGCTTTTCTTCCTTCGTCACCGACGGGAACTCCAGCTTCAACTCCTCCATTGCGCGCGTCAGAATGTTTGAAACCAGCACGCGGGCGACGGCCTTGTTGTCGGCCGGAATCACGTACCACGGCGCCCACTTCGTACTCGTCGCCTCCAGCCCCTCTTCGTAGGCGCGCATGTAATCGTTCCAATACTGCCGTTCGTTCAAGTCCTGCGCGGAGAACTTCCAGTGCTTGTCTGGATTCTCCAGCCGTTCCAGGAACCGCTTCTTCTGTTCGTCCCTGGAGACATGGAGGAAGAATTTCAGGATGATCGTCCCGTTGCGCGCCATGTGCTTTTCGAAGTTGTTGATATCTTCGTAGCGCTCTTCCCAGATCTTCTTTGTCACCAGTGGAGCCGGCAGTTTCTGCTTCTTCAGATACTCCGGATGGACCTTCACCACCAGAACTTCTTCGTAGTGAGACCGGTTGAAAATGGTGATCTTACCGCGCGCCGGGCTCACGCGCATGATTCGCCACAAATAGGAATGGTCCAACTCCTCGGCCGACGGCGCCTTGAACGAATACACGTCGCACCCCTGCGGATTCAGGCCAGCAGTGACATGCTTCACCATGCCGTCCTTGCCCGCGGCGTCCATCGCCTGCAGCACGACGAGCACGGACCACCGGTCGTCAGCGTAGAGCTTGGCCTGCTGTTCGGCCAACTCCTGCAGGTTGTCCAGCAGCACCTTCTGCGTCGATTGCTTCAACTCCGTGTCAGAGAGTTCGCGCATCTCCTTGTCGCCACGCCATCCCGGATCGATGGATTTCAGTTTAAACTTCCTGCCCGGCGTAACGCGGAATTTATCGAGGATCTTCTTATTCAGCACGACGAAGCCGAAGGTATCACACAATGAAGAAGTATGCCTCCCCTGCCTCCCGCGCCGGCGGTTGCCGATCAGGCGGCGCTGTTCGAACAAACCCAGCAACTCTTGGAAATCGCTCCGCGGCTGGCGTTCGAAAAAGCGTCGCTTCTGCGCGACCCCATCCTGCGCGAACGGATGCGGCGGGATGCCTATCTTTCGCTTGCCCGTTCCAATCCGAAAGAGGCTGCTGCCCTTCTGCCTGACGTGATCGGGGCCCGTTGGCTGCCGTCGCTTCATTTCGCGCAAGCGCTCGACGTTGCCTGGCACACCGTCGCCAAGCAGCCTGAACTATCAAAGCAACTCCTCGTCGCCACCGCCGCGCGCCACCCGGCCATCGCCCTGCGCGAAGTGCGCCAATACATCGATCTTCCCTACGGCCCGGCCATTCGCGAGGCTGCCCGGCGCGCCGCCGAAGTTCCCCCGGCCGATCTCCGCCTTCTCCAACTGAAACAGAACCCCACCCAAAGCGTCAGTCCCGCAGAAACCCTGCGCCTGGCCGCCGGCGCGCAGACGGAGGACGAGCGTGAAACCGCCATTCGCCTTCTCCGGCAACATCCCTGGGACGCCGGCGCCGATGCCTCCACGCTCCGCGGCGCGCTCGCACTTCTGGCGGAGTCCGGCAATCCGCTCCCGGTCCCCATCGCCGTAATCCATCGCGCGTTAAATGGGCTCGAAGAGACCGAAGACCCGTTGGCCGAAGCGGTGAAGGCCGCCGTGATTCTCGCCGCTGCGCCAGCTGTCGCCGACGAATCCATCCCGCCAACACCCCTCGGCCGCGTCCTCAAGTCTCTCCGCCAAACCGTCAGCCCCACGCTCCAGATTTCCGATCTCTTCCCCAATGGCCTCTGCGTCCAGCGCTACGTTTTCCACGATGACGACGATGGCGTCGAGTCCTTCAATAGCTTCCTCGCCGCCTACGCCAACGATCCCAACTGGACCCTCCAGCGCACGCCCGATCGCGTCCTCCTCTCCAGCCGCGGCTCCAAACTTCGCCGTATCGAGATCTACGCTAACGTCCCCAGTTCCAAGGCCGCGATCGGCGCCCCGCACCCAACGGTGCTCGTCCATCGCGGCCACGATCACCACTTCGATGCCACGCGGAAATTCCTCACCCACGACGCCCGCCTGGTCTCCCTCGGCAGCTGCCGA
>CANIFK010000152.1 GCA_947466555.1 Acidobacteriota bacterium
ACGGGTGACAACTGGTCTAACTGCTTCCGGACCCGAGAGGCGGGCTACCCTGGCGTTCTGCCCAGCAACGTGATTCTGCACGTTGATCGCGACACGCCCTGGGGCTACGTGCAGAACTGGCACTTCACCGTGCAGCGGACGTTGTTCAAGGACACGCTGCTGGACGCGGCGTATGTGGGCAACAAGGGCTCTCGCTTGCCGATTCTGGGCGACCTGAACCAGGCGCGCCCGATCACCGCCGATGAACTTTCGCGCGGTCTGACGACGCTGGGCACGTTGCTCGCCCGCCGGCCGTTCCAGGGCTTCAACAACATCACCGCGGTGCTGCCGACGGGCTTCTCCAACTATCACGCCATGCAGTTGAAGTTCGAACATCGCGGGCGCGACCTGACGATGCTGAGCTCGTTCACCTGGGCCAAGGCGATCGACAATGTGGGCCAAGTGCTCGACACCCCCAACGGCGGCAGCCCGAACCCGCAGGACATCCGCAATCCGATGAACGACAAGGGGCTTTCGAGCTTCGATCAGCGCCTGAATTCCACGACCTCGTTCGTCTATCAGATGCCGTTCGGCCAGGGACGCCGGTTCGGCAAAAACATGCCGGGGATGGTGGACGCGGTGCTGGGCGGTTGGGAAGCGTCGGCAATCATCAGCCTGCTGAGCGGTCAGCCGTTGAACATCCGCTACCCGGACTCCGCCGGCATCCTGTCCGACGGCCAGGCCGACTTCCTGGGCAACGTGGCTTTGCGCCCGAATTATGTGGGCGGCGAGATCAAGAACAACATCACCACGGACCGCCATCTGGCCTACTTCAACCGGGCCGCACTGACGACTCCGGCGGTTACCTCGCCGTTCGGTTCGCTGGGACGCAACGTCGTTTCCGGCTTCCCGCTGCGGCAGACGAACTTGGTCCTGGCTAAGCACTTCAAGCTACCGGTGATCAACGAAGGCGCGCGGCTCAGCTTCCGCGGGGAGTTCTACAACCTGCTCAACCAAACGAACTTCCTGGCCCCGGATGTGACGGTTACCAACGCCACTTTCGGCCGCGTCAGTTCCACGTTCGATCCGCGGTTCGTGCAGCTGGCTTTGAAGCTGAGCTTCTGATCCGTTACTTGACGTGGGCGTCGGGCAGGAAGTAGAAGACGACGCCCAAGATGGCATAGACGGCGAGCAATTGGATGCCCTCCATCCAGTTACACTCGCCGTCGTTTGCTGTCTGGGCGCAGATCAGTACGCTGACCGTTACGGCCAACACTTCGGCCGGCGTGAAGACGAGATTCATGGGCGTTGGCGCCAGGAAGTAGCTCATCAGCACCAGCACTGGAGCGACGAAGAGCGCGATTTGGATGCTGGAGCCGATGGCGATTCCCAAGGCCAGATCCATGCGGTTCTTACGGGCCACGAGAATGGCGGTGGAGTGCTCGGCCGCGTTGCCGATGATGGCGACGACGATGACACCGACGAAAACGCTGGTCATGCCGAACGAGTGCGCGGCGTGTTCCACCGAGCCGACGAGAATTTCGCTGACCCAGGCGATAAGCGCGGTGGCTCCGGCCAATACGGCCACCGATTTGCCGACGCTCCAGGGCTGCGCCTCGCCGCCGTGCGCTTCCCCGCCCTCGGCGCCGAATAGCGCCTTGTGAGTGATGAGCGTGAAGATGAGACTGGCGGCGTAGACGATCAGCAGGATGATGGAAATCTCCATGCTGATATCCCCTTCGTGCGCGGCGGCGGCGGGCCCGGCCAGATAGTGGTACGCCGCGGGCATGATGAGCGAGACGGCGGCCAACAGCAGCATTGTGGCCTGATTCTGCGCCGCCATCCGGTTGAAGGTTTGCGTCTTGTACTTCAGTCCGCCTGTGAACATGGACAAGCCGGCGACCAGCAACACGTTGCCGATGATGGAGCCGGTGAGCGACGCCTTGACGACGTCATAGAGCCCGCTGCGCATGGCGGCGATGGCGATGATCAGTTCGGCGGCGTTGCCGAAGGTGGCGTTCAACAGGCCACCGATCGCTTCACCCGTGTGGCACGCAAGATTTTCGGTGCCCTTGCCGAGCCAGCCGGCTAACGGGAGAATCGCCAGACACGCGCAAAGGAAGATCTGCGTGTGAGCATCGGGCATGGCGTAGTGCAGCCAGGCGGTGATGGGGATGAAGATGAGGAGCCAGTCGAGAGAGGGCTTTAGCATGGGTTAATTGGAGTTGGAAGTTTTCTTGCGGCGGGCGGGTGCCGGTTTTTTTCTGCCCGGGACGATGGGTTGCGACGCGGCGCCCCAGCGGCCCAGGCGGTAGGTTCGTTCGTAGCCGGCGTCGAGATTGGCGATCGTCACCTGCAGTTCGCCACCGGTGCCGCAGCGGTACTGTTCGCCAATTCGCTGGTTCTGCCAGGTGTGAAAAACAGGGATTTTGTCGAGGCCGGCCGCCCCGGCCAAGGCGGGGTCGAACGGAAAGTGGATTTCGTCCCAGACGGTGATGTCGCCATCGGGCTGGCCCTCTTCGGACAAGTGGCTGCATTCGAGATAGCGAAAGTGGCCGATGTTGTGGACGGCATGATATTCCCGGCTTTCCAGCAGCGGCGGGTCACCGGCGTTGGGCAGCGCGGCGCCCTTCGCAAAGAGCGGGTCGAAGCGCATCTGGGCGCCGCCTTCGGCCTCGCGCCAGACGCCGAAGTAGCGGGTGAACTGATCGCGGAGAACATAGTCGGCGTTCTTGTCGGCATGAATGGCAAGGCCGATCGCCGTGGCGGCGTGGGTGTAGGGGGAGCGCTGCACCTTCGACTTGTAACGTTCGCGGAGCAGGCGGCTGACAAGCGGGAGTTCGCTGCCCCCGCCGGTGACGTAGATCGCTTCGACGCCGGCAACACGGGCGCAGAGATCTTCGACGGCGTGGAGCGTTTCGGCAATGAGCGGTTCGCAGAGGGCGTAGAAGTCGGCAACAGGAACGTGGACTTGCGGCCATTCGGGCCGGACCAGATCGAGATCGATGGTGAGGCGGCGCGAGTTCGGGTGCAGCGATTCCTTCTTTCGCCGGGCCTCCTCTTCCAATCGGAACCACTCGGCCTGTGTCAGATCGTCAGCGGATACGCCGGCGGCGAGCAGCGCCTGTTCCGCCAGGAGATGATCGAAATCGTCGCCGCCCAGCGACGCTAACCCTTCTGTGGCAATGACGGCATGGGAGCGATCGTCTAGCGTAACGAGCGATGCGTCGAAGGTGCCGCCGCCGAGATCGTACACGAGTACGGCTTCCTTCTTCGTGGCCTTTTCGCGGTGGCTGTGGCCATATTCGACGGACGCGGCGGAGGGTTCGTTCAGCAGTCCAATGACGTCGAATCCAGCGCTACGAAAAGCCTCGACGGTGAGGAATCGCTGGTTGGAATTGGCGCCAGCCGGGACGGCGAGCATGACTTCAAACGGTTCCCCCGGCGGAACTTCCAGGTTCGATTGTTCACGAAGCGCGGTCAGGAACGCGGCGGCGAGTTCGCGAAGAATGGTCGAAAGCGGGGCGATGGCGCCGGCAATTTCGACCGGAGTTTCGGGGCCGGAAGCCGACAAAAACCGCTTCAGACTGCGGACAACAGTGACATCGGCACTGGACTGCGCGGCCCAGGCGGCCCAGCCAAAAAGGCGTTCTCCGCCGGAGACGGCCACCAGAGGCGGATACCAGTCACAGACACCGCCGTCATCGGTTTCAAAGGTCACAACCGGGTAGTTGCCGCGATCCGCCGCGGCGACCACGATTCGGGTTGTGCCGAAATCGATTCCGAGCCTCATTCCGTATAGGATAGCGGGAATCGGGGGCCCCTCCTTGGCCAGAGGGAGCAAATACAAGTGACCAGGGGTACATCAGTACGTTACAATTCCAATCGAACCTCCCGAGTTCATACGCAGACAAATGGATCTGGACCAACTCCACACGTTCCTGGAAATCGTCCGTCTGAAGAGCTTCTCTAAGGCGGCGCAGACCTGTTTCCGCACGCAACCGGCGATTTCCGCTCAGGTGCGGCAGTTGGAACAGGAGTTGAACACGACGCTGTTCGAACGCCTGGGTACGCGCATTTCGTTGACGATGGCGGGGAAAATCTTCGCCGAATACGCCGAGCAGATATTAAATTTACGCAGGCAGGCGCAGGACTCGATTAACGAACTGGAAAAGGTGCCGCGCGGCGAATTGGTGATTGCCGCTAACGAGGCCACCTGCATCTACGTGCTGCCGGAGGTCTTCTCCCGGTACAAAGAGATGTTCCCCAACGTGCAACTGCAAGTCGATCGGTCGTTCGGGGCGCGCGTCGTGGAAGCGGTAATCGATAATCTGGCCGATTTTGGCATCTGCCAGCTGCCCATTCAGGAAAAGAAGCTGCAGGTCGTACTGATCCATACCGACGAGATCAAGTGCATTGTGCCGCCGACGCATCCTCTGGCGGGCGCGAAGACCATCGCGTGCGAAGACATTGTTTCCTATCCGATGCTGTTGCCGCGCGCAGGGACGACGCGGGCGCGCTTGAACGCCTGGCTGGAGCCGATCGAAGACAGCTTGAATATTTCCATGGAACTCGATTCCACGGAGATGATGAAACGATTTGTCGGTGCCGGATTGGGAATTGCATTCCTGGCGGCGTCAAATTGTGCCGATGAGGTAAGGGAAGGCAAGCTACGGGCGATCCCCTTGGCGCCGGAGTCGCTGGACCGGCGATTGGGGTTGATTTACCGGAAGGATAAGGCCCTATCTAAGGCGGCGCTCGGATTCATTCAAGTTATTCTGGATCAGGCAGGGGTAGGTGCCCCGGCGGCGAGTAACCCTGCCGAAACCGCGCGCGCCATTCTGTAGAAGGTGTTGTTTGGAAATTCAGACCTTTCGTACATCCACGATTCTGATCGCGACGGACGGGAAAACCCGCCTGTACAAGTCGCGTTCCGAAATGACGCCGGAGTTGCGTCGGGACCTGCAACGGACCTTGAACTCGTCCATGGCGGCTACCATCCTTATCGCTGACCAGCGCGGTCGCGACGAGATCTTAAAGCTCCTTCGCGGAGAGCCCTCCGCCCTGCGCGGCTCTCAAGGCACGATCAAGCGGCGTTTGCGCACCGAACCGGCCCCGGCTGTGCGTGCGGTACTCCCGGGATGGCTGCGCAGCCGCTGGACACGTGCACTAATCGCGTTCCTATTGCCCGCAGCAGTGGGCGCCGGATTTTACGCGCTGTTGACCGCCGCACGTTAGGATTCCTCATTTTCTGACTCTCCACTCCGATATGAAAGTGGTGGAGAGCAGATGTTTCTATCGCTAAAAAAGCACCTGGACGGATCGCTCCAGGAAACGACAAGTGCGTTGCTGCAGTTGTGCCACTTACTCTTGCGTTCCATGCGGCTCCATGTCATCCGCGGGGAAGAATCGGAAGTCTTGCGGTTTCAAGGCGCCGTACTCCAGTTGGAGGAGCGGATTGGCGCCGTGCCCGATCCATCTCAGATTCTAATGGCCGCCGGCGAGGCATCGCGGACGTTTGAAGACTACTGCCACCACACGAACCGCTATCTGCAGGTGCAAAGCACTGAGTTGACAACCATGATCGGCATGCTGACGTCGACCGTTGCCAGTATCTCAACCGCCAGCCAGACCGCCGTCGAACAGTTGAGCCGCGTAGAAAAGCGGATCGAAGGCGTCAGCAGCGCCACCGACCTGCCTTTGCTCAAGGCCGAGTTGGCTGATTGCCTGGCTATGGTTCGGGAAGAGGCGTTTCGGCAGCGCGAACAGGCGGCCGGAACTATCCACGCGCTTCAGCGCAGTGTCTCCGACACACAGCACCGGTTGGCGGAGGTCTCGACAACCAAGACGCCGACGCCGCGAGAACCACTGATGCGGGACGCCACCACCGATTTGCCCGCGCGCGCCGACGCAGAAGACGCGCTTTTTCAGGCGCGCACCAAAAAGGGCATGTATGTCGCGGTGTTGCCCGTTGACCGCTTGACGCTGGTAAACAATCGCTTCGGGAGCCAATCCACCGATCAGGTCGTTCAGTTCTTCGCCAACTATGTTCGCCAACACCTGCAGCCCAAAGATCAGTTGTTCCGATGGAGCGCCAACGCGTTCCTGGCCATCGTGGAACGGGCGCAAACACAGGATACAGTCCGGGCTGATCTTTCCAAATTCGCCTCGGCGAAGCTGGAGTTGACGCTCCAGCACCATGGACGGGAGATTCTACTCCCCGTCAGTTCCACCTGGGTACTGCTACCGGCGAATGAGGGTAGGACGCACGATTCGATGGTGGCAAAAATCGAAGGCTTTCTAAAGAGTGAAATGCATGTCAAGGATTCGTTCTAGCGCCCGATAAGAAGCAACGAGGGAGTGAGCGATGGCAGAAAAGGAAAAACGAACTCGGCCCCGCATCGCGGTGGATGCGGCGGCAACTTTGCAGGTCCTCGGGGCATCTCAAAACACCAACGGCGTTCCCATCCCGGTGCGCGTCAGTGACGCCAGTGAACGCGGGATGCGTGTCCAGTCGAACCTGCAAGTCGACGCTGGGTTGGCGATTCGGTTGGATATCGGAGACGCCATGTTTCTTGGTGAAGTTTGCTATTGCGCCCCAGCCCCAGCCGGGGCCTCGGCCGCATTCAATATTGGAATTGTGACCGAGCAGTGCCTTACCGGACTCTCCGGGCTACGCCACCTGATCAGCGCTCTGGAGCCGGAGAAATCGCCCAAGCTGGAGCGTGTTTGAACGTCATGTTATTCTTCGACTGAATGTCAAAAAACGTTGTTGTGTTTGGCGCCGCGGGCCAACTGGGTGTTGAGCTCGTTCGCGTGTTGAACGAACGCGGATACGCCGTCCACCCGTTCAATCGCGCCTCTGTCGATATCACGAATCTGCCCCTGCTCGAACAGACGCTGGCGCCGTTGGACCCGAAAGCGGTGATCAACGCCGCCGCCTACAATCAAGTGGATGTGGCCGAACAGGAACCGCAAGCGGCCTACAACGCCAACGGACTGGGAGTCCGCAATCTGGCGGTCGCCTGCCGCCAGTTGGACGCGCTGCTGGTGCACTTCTCCACCGATTACGTATTTGATGGCCAATTGGGCCGCCCCTATGTCGAAGAGGATCGGCCGCGGCCGCTCGGTGCCTATGCGGTCTCCAAGCTGGCCGGTGAACTGTACGCGCAAGCCTATCTGGAGAACCCGCTCATCCTTCGCACATCCGGCGTCTTCGGACCCGGGGGATTGCGCACCGCGCGGGGCAACTTTGTCGAATTGATGCTGCGCCTGGCGCAGTCCGGCCAGCCCATCCGCGTGGTGGAAGATCACG
Organism: Acidobacteriota bacterium; assembly: GCA_947466555.1. Classification (GTDB taxonomy): domain Bacteria; phylum Acidobacteriota; class Terriglobia; order Bryobacterales; family Bryobacteraceae. The sequence continues at coordinate 7,295 of CANIFK010000152.1, forward strand.
TTGCCTCTCCCACCTATGCGCCGGCCTTGGCCGAACGGACCGTGGACCTGATGGAAACCGCCCATCGGGGCGTCTTCCACGCTGGCGGCGGCGAACCCATCTCCTGGTTCGACTTTGCCCGAAAGATTTTCAACGCCGCGGGCGTGACGCCAGAACTTCGGCCCACCAACGAGCGCGAATACCGGACGGCCGCGCGCCGGCCCAAATTCTCCGCCTTGGAGAACGCGCGTTTCGTCACCTGCGGGATCAAAGCCATGCCCACCCTGGATGAGGCGCTGGCCTCTTACATGGTGGAACGCACCCGCGTCGTCTAACTAGCGCTTGGCGGCGTAGTAGCCCTTCCGGGCCTGCACCTTCAATGTCTTGTCGTTGGGGCGGATCTCGATCTTCCGGAACGATCCGTCCCTCGACTCGTTGGTCGGCGAATAGGCCAGTGCATACTGGCTGCGCATCTCTTCCTGGATCTGTTTGAAGATATCTTCCAGCGTATTGTTGCGCCCCACGTGGAACAACCGGCCGCCGGTTTCTTCGGACATCTTCTTCAGGTCGCCATCGCTCGCGCCGCCAAACGTCATGCCGCGGCCGTAATAGGCGCGCTGGTCCACGTAATAGATGCTGTAGATGATCGTATCGGCCTTGTGCGCCATTTCGATCGCGTCCTTGAGCTTGTAGCTGGAGCCCTGATCCATCCCATCGGTGATCAACACGATGGCTTTGCGCCCCACTTCGTTCTTCAGCTTTTCGTTCGCCGCCAGGTAAACGGCATCATAGAGCAACGTGCCTCGCGGCGGCCGCGAACTCGGCACCGGCCCCGGGTGCAACCCGCCCACCCCGGCCGATAACCGCAACCCTTCCAACCCGCGCTTCAACAGCTTCGCCGAACTCGTGGAGTCCTGCAACAGCTCGCAATCGGCGCCAAAGCTGATCAGGAACGCCATGTCCTTGGCCTTCAGAACCTGATCGAAAAACTGTCCGGCGGCGTATTTCTCCTGCGGAATCAGCGTTTCCTGGCTGCCGCTGACGTCGACCAGCAACCCGATGGTAAGCGGCAGGTTCGTTTCCCGCGTGAAGTACTTCGTCGTCTGCGCCTTGCCATCCTCGTAGATGGTGAAATTGTCTTTGGTCAGCGTCGCGATGAGGGCATTGTTCTTGTTCCGCACCGTAAACATCAGGTTGACGAGGTCGACGTCCACCTTAATCGTGGGCAGGTCGTCCTGAGGATCCGGCTGCGCCTTCGGCTTTTGGGCAAAGACACCGAGCCCACCGGCGCACAGGGTTGAAAGTACTCGTCTGCGATTCACTATCCTCATAGATGGCCCCTCGATTCATCACGTTCCATGAGAAAAGCAATTTCCCATTTGAAAAACGCCGACCCGGTGATGGCGCGCATCATCGGCGCCGTAGGTCCTTACAAGATCGTATACCGGGAACCGGACTTTACGACACTGGCTCGCTCGATTGTCTACCAACAGGTGAGCGGCGCCGCGGCGGCGACTATGCTGGCCCGGCTGACGGCCGCGGCAGGACGAGGGGGGAAACTCTCCCCGAAGAAGATCATGGAGCTCGGCGTCGAGGGCATGCGCCCGTGCGGGATTTCCCGCCAGAAGGCCAGCTACCTCATGAACCTCAGCGAGCACACTCGTGCGCGAGCCATCGAGTTCGGCAAACTGCCCGAACTCGATGACGACGAGATCATCAGTCGTCTAACCCAGGTAAAGGGCATCGGCGTGTGGACCGTCCACATGTTCCTGATGTTCGCGCTGCAGCGGCACGATGTACTACCCACCGGCGACCTCGGGGTGCGAAACGCAATCTGGAAAGCGTACGCGCTGGAGGCGCCGCCAACACCGAAGGAGATGGAGCGGATCGCCCAACCGTGGCGGCCCTACGCCTCCGTGGCCAGCTGGTATCTCTGGCGAAGCCTGGACGGGATGGCGGAACTTTAGTGGGCGTTTCGGGCAAGCAACGCGGACAACAGCGCCTGCCTGATTCCACCGAGAACAGCGGTGAACCCGTACTGCCCCTCAATTTTGTGATGGGGATTCGGTAGATACGAGCCGTCCAAAATGCGCCCATCGCGGACGCGAAACCAGCCGATGATGTCTTCGTCGGGAACCGGGTCCACGGTCTCCGGAACGCGCGAGTCGATGTAAACCAGACGGCCTTCCCCGCTGGCGGCGGCGGCCCGCTGAAGGTCCGGGTCGCGCGGCGCCTCCGCCGCAATCACTTCATGGA
>CANIFK010000153.1 GCA_947466555.1 Acidobacteriota bacterium
CAGATCCATGTCGACGCGGCCCGCGAGGGCGTAGGCGACGACGAGCGGCGGCGAGGCGAGATAGTTGGCGCGAACCTGCGGATTGACGCGGCCTTCGAAGTTGCGATTGCCGGAGAGCACGGCGGCGACAGTGAGCTTCTCATCGGCGACTGCCTTCGAAACATCATCGGGAAGCGGGCCGGAGTTGCCGATGCAGGTGGTGCAGCCGTAGCCGACGAGGTTGAACTTCAACTGTTCGAGGTAGGGCAGGAGCTTCGCGTCGGTGAGGTAATCGATGACGACCTTGGAACCAGGGGCGAGCGAGGTCTTCACCCAGGGCTTGGTGGAGAGGCCCTTTTCGACAGCCTTCTTGGCGAGGATGCCGGCGGCGACGAGCACCGACGGGTTCGACGTATTGGTGCAGCTGGTGATGGCGGCGATGACGACCGCGCCATCCTTCACTGCGCCGGAGCCCTTGATTTCGCCGGTCAGAGTGGCGAGGAAGTTCTCCTTCACATCGGGCAGGTTGATACGATCCTGCGGGCGCTTGGGGCCGGCGAGCGAGGGGACGACGGTAGAGAGATCGAGTTCCAGCGTGTCGTTGTAGACCGGATCCGGCGCACCGGCGACGAGGAAGAGGCCCTGTTCGCGGGCGTAGGCTTCGACGAGCGCGATCTGCTCTTCGCTGCGGTTGGAGAGGTGCAGGTAGGCGAGCGACTGTTCGTCGATGGGGAAGAAGCCGATGGTGGCGCCGTATTCGGGGGCCATGTTGGCGATCGTCGCGCGATCGGCCAGCGGCAGCGCGGCGACGCCGTCACCGAAGAATTCAACGAACTTGCCGACGACGCCCTTCTTGCGGAGCATCTGGGTGGCGGTGAGAACAAGATCGGTGGCGGTGACGCCTTCCTTCAGCTTGCCGTGCAGCTTGAAGCCGACGACCTGCGGCAGCAGCATGGTGATGGGCTGGCCGAGCATGCAGGCTTCGGCTTCAATACCGCCCACGCCCCAACCGACGACGCCGATGCCGTTGATCATGGTGGTGTGGGAGTCGGTGCCGACGAGCGAGTCGGGGTAGGCGATGGTCTCTTCGCCTTCAGTCCTGGTGAAGACAACCGGGGCGAGGTATTCGAGGTTGACCTGGTGGACGATGCCGGTTTCCGGCGGCACGGCGCGGAAGTTCTGGAGGGCGGTTTGACCCCACTTCAGGAACTGGTAGCGTTCGCGGTTGCGGTCGTACTCGAGGATGGTGTTGAGGTTGAACGAATCGGCGCCGCCGAAGTGATCGACCTGGACGGAATGGTCGATGACGAGGTCGACGGGGATGAGCGGGTTGGCCTTCTTGGGGTCGGCGCCAATGGCCGCGAGGGCGTCGCGCATGGCGGCCAAGTCGACGACGCAGGGCACGCCGGTGAAGTCCTGCAGCAGCACGCGGGCAGGCATCATGTTGACGTCCTGGGCGGCGCCGGCGGTATCCCATTTGCCGACGTATTCGGCGTCGGCGGCTTTGAAGGAGACGCCGTCTTCGTTGCGGACGATGTTTTCAAGAAGGACGCGGATGGAGTAGGGCAGGCGCGAAAGCTTCGTGACGCCTTTCTCTTCGAGCGCCCGGAGGCTGTAAATCGTGTAGTTTTTGCCGCCGACGGTGAGCGTCTTCGCGGCGCCGAATGTGTTCTTGCTTGCCATGAATCCTCTGGATTTTACATGAACGCCGGGACAGTGATGCCCAGGATACCTAGCGTTCGTTCGAGTTGCGCGCGGAACTGCGCGGTGAGCCAAAGCAGGAAGGCGCGCTTGTCGGCGTCGGTTTCCTGGATGACGGGATAGTCGTGATAGAAGTTGGCGAACTGCTGAGCCAACTGGAAAGCGTAGCGGGCCATGTGGGCGGGTTCCCCGGCGGTGAGGGCGCTGGTGAGCGCCTGATCGGTGCGGGAGACGGCGAGCACGTACTGCCAGAGCCCTTCCTCTTCGAGGAGGCGCGCGCAGACGGCGGGCGTGAGTACCGCGGCGAAGTCCGGCAGGTCACCGGCCTTCTGCAGAATTTTGCCGGCGCGGACGGCGCCGTACTGAACGTAGGGGCCGGTTTCGCCGGTGAAGCTTAGGGCTTCCTGGAAATCGAAGGCGATGACGGTGTTGCGCGTGAACTTCAGCATGAAGTAGCGCAGGGCGCCGATGGCGAGGGCGCTGGCGACGGCGAACTGTTCGTCGCCGGACTTGTCCTCGTTGCGGCTAGCGACTTCGGCGAGGGCCGAATCGATGAGTTTGTCGATGAGGTCATCGGCCTTCACACCGAGACCTTTTCGGCCGCTGACTTCGACGTAGGGACGGGCCTGATCTTCGGCGCTGAGTTCGATGCCCATCTCGACGCAGGCGCGCGGGGACATGGCCACCATTTCGTAGCTGAAGTGGATGGAGTTGGCGGCCTGTTCGTGGTAGTTCAGGGCTTTCAGGCCGGCGACGACGACATCTTGCAGGTAGCTCTGGCGCGAGTCGATGACGTTATAAACTTTGCGGCCGCCGCCGAAGGAAACCGGCGCGGCGTTATCGGGGGACGCTGTCGAGACGAACACGGGGTGACCGTCCGAATAGGTGCGGAAGGGCTGATAGTAGAAGTCCTTGCCGAGCAGGCCGAACTTCCACATCTGGTAGGCGATGTCCTTGCCGACGTAGGTGACGGTGCCGTTGGAGCGGACGATGACTTTCGAGTCTTCATCCTCGCGATTCTCGTCGAAGGCCGAGCCGGGCATGACCCAGCAGCCCGAATTTTTGCCTTCGGTTTCGAGATAGATCGCCTTGCGTTCCTTCAGCTGTTCGAAGGCCGAGGCCCAGAACTTGAGGTGCAGAATTTCGCTCTCGCGCGGCAGGACGTCGTATTGGATGCCCAGACGCCACATCGTGTTCATGTGGCATTCGACGATGGCATCGGCGACGAGGCGGCCGAGCTCGGCCAGTTCGCCTTCGCCCGATTCGATGGCGTGGAGCGTATCGCGGCGCCACTGGAGCGAGTCGGGATTGTCCTTGTAATACTGCGAGATTTTCGCGTAGAGGTCCCAGCAGGTGTAGTCGAACTTGTCGGCGGCGATGAGCGCGTGGACCTGGGCGGGGGTGGCTTTGTCGAGGTAGTGGAAGCCGACAACGACATCGGCCACTTGCACGCCGGTGTTGTCGATATAGTTCTGCACTTCGACGCGCTGGCCGCCGGCGCGGAGCATGCGCACGAAGGTGTCGCCCAGGATGGCGTTGCGCAGATGGCCAATGTGGGCGGCCTTGTTGGGATTGATGTTGGTGTGCTCGACGATGACCTTGCCATCGCCCGCGGCCGCCGCCACGGGGGCGGGCGAGAGGGCGGCGAGGGCCAGCGCGGCGCGGTCCAGACGGAGGTTAATGTAGCCGCCGCCGGCGACTTCGAGCGTCTTCACGCCGTCAATCGAGGGCAGTTCGGCGACCAGCTCGTCGGCGATCGCGCGGGGGGCTTTCTTAAGCTGGCGCGCGAGTTGGAAGGCGACGGGGAGAGCGAACTCGCCAAACGAAGCCTGACGCGGCTGCTCTAAAGCGACCGCGATCTCTACGCCATACCGGATGAGAATGTGTTGGGAAACCGCGCTGACAATGCGCGATTCAAGTTGTGGAAGCACGTTTTTCCATTATATCAGCGGGTTCCGCGCCCTTTGCCGCCAAAAAAAGAGGCCCGGGCCATTTGCAGGCGCCGGGCACGTAAGAAAGGAGTAGAGAGGAACTTCGAAACCAACCGAACAAAGGAAAACTAACGCGGACGGCGGATGGCGGCAATGGCCAGCAATCCGGCGCCCAGCAGCGCGGTGACTCCGGGCTCGGGAACATCGGCGGAGTCGGCGAAACTGGCCGGCTCGGCTGCGGGAGTGAATAGCGACCGGCCATTGATCTGGGCCGTCGACAAACCGATCGCCAAAATCGCGGCGATGGAAACGGCTCGGATCCATGTTCGAATACGCATCAAACCACTCCTTGTGATGTTCCGCCGCAAACGAACCGCGGCTGACAATCGAAGGATAGCCACCGGCCGCGCAGTGCAAAATGGCAAGGCCGTACCAGTCCCTGATTCGCGAAAACACGGGGAAAGCGATTGGCGCGGGCCGCGGCGGGCTGCCTGATAGGACGTCTAATAGCCCAGCGGTTCCACCGAGTCAGAACCTGGCTCCTAGGGGAGCGTTCAGCGGCCAACAGTACCGGCCCAGTACGCTACGCCGAATTGGCGCTTAAATTTCGTATTCGGGAGCAGGGGCTTTTTGGCGACCGAAGTTGATATGGTTCCAAACGCGCTCGTGCAGGAAGTAGAGACCCAGCTTAATGACGGAGTCGGCGATGCCGGCGCCGGCAGAGAGCTTCCAGTCTCCGGAAAGGAAATAGAAGATGAACCCGGTCGACAGGGAGCCGAACACGCGATAGCTAATGGCCTTGGCGACACTTCTGCTGTGTGAATCCATGCGAACTGGAATCAATCATAGCAAACCCGATCAGAAAGATCGACATATTGTTTCCTGCATCCTGCAGGCCACTTGGTTAATCTGGTTATAGAGTGCCCAAAGTAACCTTTCTTCCCGAGAACATCACCATTGACTACGACCCGGAGACGATGCCGTATTCCGAGCATGGATTGAAGGGGTCGCTGTTGGACATTGCGCTGAACAACGGGCTGCATCTGGAGCACGCCTGTGGCGGCAGTTGCGCCTGCACGACGTGCCACGTGATTGTGAAGTCCGGGGACGCGAATCTGTCGGAGATGGAAGACGAAGAGGCCGACCGGGTGGAGTTGTCGCCGGGCTTGACGCTGCATTCGCGGCTGGGTTGCCAGTGCGTGGTGACGGGGGACGTCACGGTGGAGATTCCGAACTGGAACCGGAACTACGTGAGCGAAGGCGGCGGGTCGATCAACTTGGGCGACGCGATTCCGGTTAAGAAGGCGTAGCCAGGACTCGTTCGATCGTCTCCAGCAGTTCGGTGGCCGAGAGTGGTTTGGTGACATACTCATCCATGCCCGCCAGCAGGCAGCGTTCGCGATCGCCCTTCATGGCGTGCGCGGTGAGCGCGATGATGGGCGTGTAGCGTTTGGTCGCGGCTTCCATACGGCGGAGAACAGCGGTGGCTTCGTAGCCGTCCATTTCCGGCATCTGCACGTCCATGAGAATCAGGTCGAACTGTTCTTTTTCGGCGGCGGCAACGGCCTCTTTTCCATTGACCGCGGGCGTGACGGAATGGCCCCGTTTAACGAGCATCTGTGTGGCGACGAGGCGATTGACGCCGTTATCTTCCGCCAGCAGAATCCGTAGCGACCGCAGTTGGGCAGGCGCAGCCGGTGCAGCGGATTCGGGCCGGACAATCCCATCGAGCAGGCGGCGCAGATCCTGTTCGAGGATCGGGTCCAACAGGTAGCGCTGCACGCCGGCGGCGCGCCCTTCGGTGATTCCTTCCGCCAGGTGGAGAGCATCGAGAACGATAACCGGCACCGCGGCCGAGCCGGATTGGAGACCGCGCAACATGCGCAGCAGGTCGAACCCGCCGCCGTCGGGGAGAGTGCGATCGGCGAGGATCAGATCGAATGGGGCGGATGTGGCGGCGTGGCGAAGGGCTGCCGCTTGCGTATGGGCGAGTATCGGCAGGCAATGACAGGCTTCAAGCGACCTGGCCAGGAGCGCAGCCGCGTTGGCAGAGCGCTTGGCGACAAGGACGCGAAGCGGAGCGGGGGTATGGCCGGCGCCCTCGGCGACCTGTTCCGGGGCCGCGCGCAGCGGGATGGAAAACCAGAAGCAACTTCCCTTCCCCGGCTCACTGGATACGCCGATTTCACCATCCATCAGCGACACCAATTGGCGAGAGATGGACAGGCCCAATCCGGTGCCGCCGTAGCGGCGGGAGTGGGATCCATCGGCCTGTTCAAAGGAGTCAAACACGGAGCGCAGTTTTCCGGTGGGAATCCCGATGCCAGTGTCCTCCACCTCCCAGCGAATGCGTCCGTCGACAGCGCGGACCCGCAGAACCACCGAGCCCGCCGCGGTGAACTTCACTGCGTTGCTTAGCAGGTTCAGGAGGATCTGACGTAATCGCAACGGATCGCCAATGATCGTCGCCGGGACATCCGGCGGCAGGTCGCACAGAAGCTCCAATTCTTTTTCTGCAGCGCGCAGCGCCACGGCGCGCAGTGCGCCGGCAGCCACCTCCGAGACCATGCACGGAACCTCATCCAGCCGCATCTTCCCGGCTTCAATCTTCGAGAAATCGAGAATGTCGTTGATGATCCCCAGCAGCGATTCCGCCGCGCCTTTGGCGGCCGTCAGGTATTCGCGCTGTTCCACGGAAAGGTCGGTCTCAAGCGTCAATTGCGTCATGCCGAGCACGCCATTCATCGGCGTCCGGATCTCATGACTCATGTTGGCCAGGAATTCGCTCTTCAGCCGCGTCGCATCCTCAGCGCGGTCCTTGGCCGCACGCAGTTCGCTATTCACACTGACCAACTCCGCCGTCTGCGCCGCCACTTCCTGCTCCAGGCGTCCGCGATGGAGCGCCAACTGTTCGTCGCGGCTGGCGATCTGCTCCAACATGCGATTGAACGCCAGCATCAATTGGCCGATCTCATCTCGCCGATTATGGGGCATGCGCAGAGTGTAGTTTTCCGATTGGGCAACGTCGCCAGCCAGAGTGGCCAGGTCGAGAACCGGCTGCGAGATATAGGATTGAAACCGGAGCAGCACCAGCCAGGCGACGCTCAACGAAGCCAGCAACACGACGCTCGCAATCAGGAAGTACGACCGTGCCCGTTCCATCCCTCCAGCCAGCCGGGCCCGGATCGCCAGTGTGCCAATACGGTCATTTTCAAGCCGGACCGGGACGCGCACACGCAACTGGCCACCGTCCCAGGTTGCTCCATCCCGGCCTGCGGCATCACCCAGCGCCGCAAGGATCCCCGGCGCCGACGTCCACGGATCGGTCGGTGCGAAACGGGCAGTGAGATGTCCTTTGCGGTCGACAATCCAGGCCTCCTCCACACGCACATCGGAACGGAGCGAGGCAAGAATTTCGTTTGCCGCGCGATCGTCTTCCAGGCTCACCGCGGCACTGGCATTTTCAGAGAGAATCGTCGCCACCGCAGTCAACTCGCCCGCCACCGAGCGGCGCGCCTCGAAGAACTCGTAGGCCCCGAAAAACGCGCAAGCCAGCACAAGCGAAATCGCACACGTTCCCAGCGTGACCACGGCCAACTTCCGCACCAACGGCATGTCGGCAAAGGCGGTCTCCATTCGTTGGCGGATGCGGCGAATCATGGCTTCGCCCTCCCCCGCTTGTTGTCCCGGGTTGTATAACCCAGCCGCAGCAGCTTCGAGCTGATCGTCAGGTTGGCCTGCTGCAGCGCATCCAGATTGACATCAAAACTCATGCGCCCGTCTTCTTCAAACAGGTGCACCGCGCCGCCAGCGGAGAGAAACCGATCATCCTCCCCAATCAGCAGGCGCGCCGGCCTCGCCTCCCCGGCCAGCAGTTCCTTCAAAGCATCCGCCAGCTTCAACCCTTGCAGACGCCCAAAATAGACGATGTGGCAACCAGCTGCCTGGGCGACCGTTCGCAGCGGGCGCACCGTAATGGGACGGCCGTTGACGCTCTTGCCGGCCGCTACCTTCTCCATGGAGGAGACGATGCCGGGATGGCCCAGGACCCCAATCACCAACGGTCCTTCCCGCTGTGCGGCAGGCCACTCTGTAAACCGGGCAAAGCCCAGAATCAGAGCCGCGCGCAGGTCGTCTTCCTGCTGGAGCACCCCGCCGACTTGCGCGCTCAGACTGGATCCCAGCAGCAAAGCCGCCGCCAGCCAGCGCAGCCGAATTGGGGTCAGTAGGGTCAAGAACGGAAAACCTCTAGAACTGCACAGTCCAGCGAAGAATTACGGCCCTTCGAGTGGGGATGGAATAGACGAACAGGTCCGGCTCCCATTCCAGCCGGCCGTTGTTAAACAAGTCCTGCGTCACGAAGCTCCAGTCCTGATTCCGTGTCGGACGCCAACTAATGCGAGTGTCAGCGCGCAAGTAGCCGGGCACGCCGCGCTCCCGGGCCGGCCCTATGCCATAGAGGGAGACATCCGCCTGCCAGCGCCGCCCCAGGTTCCAGAAGGATTGCAGCTTTGCCTGATGCGCCGGATCAAGCGCCTCCGAACGGCCCACCAGACCCGCGACGCCCGGATAGGACTCGCTGTTGCTCCGCAAGTATGAGTACGAACCATGCAGGCGCCACCACGCGCGGGGTGTACCGGCAAGCGCCACCTCCGCACCCCGGCTGGCTCCACGACGCCCGTTGGAGAAAACCACGTCCTGCCGCAGATCCACGACGGGAAAAAAAGTCGCGTGAAAGTCGCCGAAGGCGAGCGAACTCAACCGCTCATAGCGGTTGTAGAACACCGCGACATCGAACGACCACAGTTGCCGCCGTTGCAGCCGAAATCCGGCCTCCGACGCCGACACCCGTTCGTTGCCGAACGAGCTGCTTCCGTGCACCTGCAACAGGATCGGCGTCTGCCCGAAGCCCGCCTGCGGAGCAAAGAAGGTGCCGATCGGCAGCGCGTCCGTATCGGCCTCCACCCGCGATGGCGTGCGCACAGCCCGCGACCAGGACAGCCACCAGGCCTGCTCCTTGACGGGGGTGAAGAGCAGCCGCACCGAAGGTTGTAAGGCAAACCCGGTATAGCCGTTGTGCTCGCCACGCAATCCAGCCGAAAGCGTCAGTTTACGTGCAATCAGTTGATGTTCGTCGCGAATCACGCCGTTCCACAACGCCCCGCTCCGGCTACCAGGCCGGAACTGAAACGGCCCGTTATGCAACGAATCCAGCGTCAGCCGATAGCCGCCCCCCACGTGGAGTTCGTTGTTCTCCGCCAGCAATCTACGATGTTGGATTTCGGCGTCAATCGTATCGACGCGCACATCATAGAGCGCACCGGTCTGGTTGGCCCGATCCACGTAAAGCTGAACGGTCGTATCCTCCCCGGCGGCCACCGAACGCGACCAGCGGGCCAGAAAGTTCCCGCCGGCCGGCGTGTCGCGGGAAGCCAATTGACGTAGTTGCGCACCCTGGCCGATCTGCCAACTCGATTGTGCGTACCGTTGCCCATACAACTCGCCCAATAGCGTCAGCGTCTCACGAGCCGAGCGTTCCCAATCCATACGGAATCCGGTCCGCCACAGCTGCCCATCATCACCGGCCTGGCCAAGATCGGGGACGAGAGAATGTCCTGAATTCGGGTAGGAGACGTTGGGCCGGTAGACGGCGGTTCCGGCGTCCCGATACTGGCGCGCATTGAACTTCCCCCAGAACCGATATGCCAGCCGGTCCCCGCGGCGCCCGCCATAGCGAAAGCCAACCAGCCCCCGGTCGTCACTGCCCACACCCAGCGTGACCAGCCCGCCCTGCGTCGCCTGGCTGCTCTTGGTGATGATGCTAATAACGCCGTTGACAGCGTTCGAGCCCCACATCACCGCGCCTGGTCCGCGAATGACCTCAATGCGATCGATATCC
>CANIFK010000154.1 GCA_947466555.1 Acidobacteriota bacterium
CGGCATTCGGTCGGCTATTCGCTGGGCTTCGAAGGCAAGACGGAGAAGCTGCCGAACACGCAGACGATGCTGCTGTCGACGATGTGCGGGCACGGCATGGTGAGCCATTCGCTTGCCAAGAAAATGATCGACTGGGTGAAGGAGGGCCGGCGCACGCCGGAGCAGGCCGTGACGTATATGGCCCGCTTTTGCTCCTGCGGCGTCTTCAACCCCAGCCGCGCCAAGCGCGTGTTGGAAGACGCCCGCCACGCGATGAAATAGCAAACAAAAAGGCCGCCCCCGAAAGGGCGGCCTTTTTCAAAACTACGCTTCGACTACAGGCCTTTTTCGGCGAGGAAGACGCAGAGATCGATCACGCGGCTGGAGTAGCCCCACTCGTTGTCGTACCAGGCCACAACCTTCACCAGGTTGCCGCCCATGACCTTCGTCAGGTCGGAGTCAACGATCGAGCTGTTGGGGTTCTTCATCATGTCGGTGGACACAACCGGGTCGGTGGTGTAGCCGAGGATGCCCTTCAGCGGACCTTCGGAAGCGGCCTTCAACAGGGCGTTCACTTCTTCAGTCGTGGTGCTCTTTTCCGTGTTGCAAACGAAGTCGACGACGGAGACGTTCGGGGTGGGAACGCGCATCGCGTAACCGTCGAGCTTGCCCTTCAGTTCCGGCAGCACCAGGCCGATGGCCTTGGCGGCACCGGTGGAGGTGGGGATCATGTTGATCGCGGCGGCGCGGGCGCGGCGCAGATCTTTGTGCGGGAAGTCGAGGACGTTCTGATCGTTGGTGTAGCTGTGGATCGTCGTCATCGAACCCTTGGTGATGGTGAAGTTTTCGTGGAGAACCTTCGCCACCGGGCCCAGGCAGTTCGTGGTGCAGGAGGCGTTGGAGATGATGTTGTGCTTGGCGGCGTCATAAACGCCGTCGTTCACACCGAGCACGATGGTGATGTCTTCGCCCTTCGCCGGAGCGGAGATGATGACCTTCTTCACGCTGCCGCGGAGGTGCTTGGAGGCGTCGCTGGCGTCGGTGAAACGGCCGGTGGACTCAACAACGATCTCGGCGCCGTAGGCCGACCAGTCGATGGCGGCGGGGTCTTTCGTTTCGAAAACCTGGATGCGCTTGCCGTTGATGGTGATCGAATCGGCGTCGTGCGAAATCTCGGCGTCCAGCTGGCCGAGCGTCGAATCGTACTTCAACAGGTGAGCGAGAGTTTTATTATCGGTGAGATCGTTCAATGCGACGAACTCGATGCCGGGGTTGTTCAGCCCAGCGCGCACAACATTGCGACCGATGCGGCCGAAGCCGTTAATTGCTACTTTGACAGCCATTCTATGAATGCTCCTTACGAAAAAAGAGGGGTGGATTTCTCTCTTCCTAGTGTATCGTTAACCCGCCGCCGCCTGCCGTAACGCCGCCTCCAGCTCATCCTTCCCCAAGGTGGTGCTTATGAACAACTCCTGCCGGGCGCCATCGCTCAGCGCAATCGCCTTCCACCCATTCGTAACCGGCACGGTCACACGAACCTTTACCGGCCCGCGCGCGTCGCGCACGATAGCGATTCGCCCCGGCACGATCGAACGGATCTCCTCCCGCTCCTTCAACAGGCGCTCCAGCATGCCCCGAACGCCGTCCAGGATGCTGTGTTCGATCTTCAGGCGGTTGTTCTCGGCACGTAGGCGCATGGCCTATTTGACCTGCTTTCGCACCTGGAAATCCACCCCAAACGCGCCATTTTCGTCCCGCAGCGCAATCAGCGACCACTCTTTACTCAAATTCCACTCAAAGCGCACCACCTGCTGCTGGGAGCGGTTCAGGTTGGTGACGAAGGTAATGGTGACGTCTTTCGACACCTGCTGCTCCACGGTCACGCGCGCCTGAGGCGTGCCTTCCAGGCCGGCGATGGTGGGATCGATCTTGATCCGGCTGACGCCGAAGAAGCGCTGCAGTTGGCTGGATATGGGCGCCGAAATCGCGCTGCCAAGCAGGGAATTGGCGCCGCTCTGCAGGAACGAACCGGTGGCCCCGCTCTGGCTGCTGCCCACCGTAGACGCCGTTGGCGACCGGCCTACCGTCAACAGCGCGATAATCTCGCCCGGCTGCAACGGCGGATCCGAACGGTAGCTGACGTTGAGTTTATCGATGGGTCCGGTGAAGTTCACCGTCACGTCCACACCGCGGACGCGCGTTTCCAGATCCAGATCGAGCGTCGGTTCCACCTTCGTCGGGTTATAGAAGCTCACTTCCCCGCGTTTAATGGTGTATTTGTTACCGAAGAAGTTGATGTCGCCCTGGCTGATCGTAATCCGCCCCAGCGCCACCGGCCGCGCGCCGGTGCCGCGCAGTTGCAGGTTCGCTTCGGCCTGCAGATCGTTCGTCAAGGACGTCGTGAACTGCGTTTCCGGCGCCGTCCGCACCTTCACGTCAATCTGCATATTCGCCAGGAATTTATTGCCTTCCTTCGGCGTGCTCTGTACGCGGCTGGATTCCGCCAGCAAACTGCCAATGTCGGTCCGGGGCGTGAAGCCCGAGCGCAATACGGTCACCGTCCCGGCCAATAGACTCCGCTCCGTTGTACCGCTCAGGCTGATGTTCGCATCGGCCACCGTGCTCACGCCCTCCGGGTAACGAATACGTACGCGCGCCGCCTCCGCCTGCAGGCGATAGAACGTGTCATCACCCGAGAAATCGATGAACCCGCTCAGCGCCAACCCGCCCCCACCGCTCTCCGCCGTCAGCTTATTCTCGATCGTCGCCCGCCGCCGGTCGAACAGCACACGGCCGCTCACCTTATCCAACCCGTTCGGCAACCCTTCCACATTCAACGTCGCGTTCTTCAGCTCCAACGCGCCGAAAACTTGTGGGCTCGCCAACTCGCCGCGAATGTTGGCCTGCATAGTTGCCACGCCGCTGGCCACGATATCGGGGCTAAACGCGCGCAGCCCCGCCAGGTTTAACTGCCCGTCGACCTTCAAATCCCACGGCCGCTTCTCCGCCAGCGAGAAGCTGCCCGCCGCCGACAGATTCGTGTCCTTTGCCACAAAGCGTGCCGAACGAATCGTCACCGTGCGGCCTTCGGCACTGAAATGAACAACACCGTCGTTGCGCAATTCGAAGTCCTGCGCCGTTGTTTTGCCGGGGAGTGTCTGGCGTCGAGCGGGCCTCGCGCTCAGGTCCTGCAGCTTCACGTCCACTCTCCAGCGATCGATGTCCAGCGCGGGCCCGCTGAAATCCACGGCGCCACGGAACCCGCCCACAAATGGCCACGATTCCGCCGCCACCTGCGCTGGTCTCAGCTCGTTAAAGACGGAGAATGGCAGCTGCCCGAATTCCAAATGGGCCGATCCGGGATAGCCCGGACTCAGCTGCCATTGCGAAGTCGCGGTGATGGCAGAGCCGCGCAACGAACCCTTGGCACCCAGTTGTACCGACGTCCCCTTTGTCGAAGCCGTCAACGCGATTTCTCCATACTGACGCCCGTCAATCAACACGCTCGCCAACCGGCTCTCCCCGTCCAACGACGTCAGTTGCGGCTCGCCGTTGACAACCCTCGCCTGGAATCGTCCCGTGCCTGTCATTAACCCGCCGGTGCCCTTTCGGAGCGATTGCACTTCCGGCACCGTGCCCAAATCCAGCCCGCCCAATTGGAACGCCGCCGTCACTGTTCCGTTCTTCCAGTCCGCCGGCCGGTGCAGATACGTTCCGGAAACCGTAACGCGCGCCGCGCCACGCTGCGCCTCCAACGAGACAACTTGCAGCTGACTCTGCCCGTGCCGCAACGTGGTCCGGATCCGGTCCAGACGCTGTTCCCCGTACGCGGGCCGGAACCAGTCCAGCTGCAATTCGCCGTGCGGGTCATCCACCGTTCCCTGCACCTGCGCTGTCGCGTTCATCAGGCCTTCGAGAGGCTCGGCAAACCCAGCTTCTTTCCGCAGTTTCCCCACGTTCAGGCTCTTTCCCTCCACGCGCAGGTCAACGGCGCTGCTACCGCTCGCCTTCCAGTTGTGCAACGCAATCGTTCCCGTGCCGGTCGCCGTGGCGCCGCCCTCGGAGACGCTGAATCGCGTGAGCGTCAGCTTGTCGGCGGAGGCCACCAGGGTGGTGCTCAATGCGTCCAGTTGGATGTTCCGCCAGCGTGCCTGCAACGCCCGTAGCTGCCCCGCCACCAGCGGCTCACGCAGCTCACCGGACACCGTTCCTTCAAACAGCACTGACCCGTTTTTCTCCAGCGTTACCGGCAGCGGATCATTCTCCCCAAACAATGCCAGCGCCGGCCGCAGATCATCCAGCTTGGTCGCCGAAAACTTCACCCGCATCGTCTGCTTCAACGTGCCGGCGAAGTCTAGCCGCATGTTCGGCGTGGTCAGGTGCGAGTCACGCAGCACCACCTGGTTCGTCGCCCGATCAAACTTCGCCGTCAGCTGCCCTTCCAACGGAATGCCGCCGTCGGCGGGCTCCACCGCCATGTCCATATCCAACGCCAATCCGCCCTTCCATTTCCCCTCCAGCCGCAGCGGCCCCGACAGTACCGCGCCGTACCCAACCGCCTTGTTCCCGCTCCGCGCCATCACTGTCGCCAGGGATAGCCCATTCACGACGCCATCCACTAGATACCCGTTGTAGCCCGGCAGCGAAGCAGTTCCCTCAAACGTGCCCTCGGCCGCGCGCACCTGCAGCGCCGCCACATCCAACTCTTTTTCCGTCGCCACTACCCGCCCCGTCGCCGCCACAGGCGTCACTCGCGTACCAGCCACCGTCACGTCCAGCGCCGGCCCCCGCACGTCGCCTTCGTAGCGCACCCGCGTCCCTCCCAGCCAGGCAAACTTGCCGGACGATAAAATCTTCCCCCGCCCGGCCGGGGCGTGGAACAGCCGGTCAGCCTCCGTCAGGTCCGTCTCCACGTCCAACGCAAACTCCCCCGACGGAGTTTGGAAACTGGCAATCCGGCCGGTACCCGTCACGATGCTGGGACCCGATACCAAACGCAACGCCGAAAATACGACGGTATCCTTTTCCACTTCCACCGTCACGGCGGCGTTTAATGGCAACCGCGGCAACCCGTCGGCCTGTACTTCCAACGCATCGGACGCCACCGTCCCCTTATAAACAGGCCCTGTCGCGTAGTAGTCGAAGTTGGCCTGCAAGTTCTTCCCGCTCGCTGAAAAGCGGTACTTTTTTGCGTCGTAACTAAACTCGCCATCGCGGACCACGAATCCATCGGCGGCCAGCCGCAGGATCTCCTCCACCGGCCCGCGCCCAGTTGGCGCCCGCTTCTGGGCCGGTGAGGGGATGTTGGTCCGGCCCTCCGCATCGACGATCACATTCACCCGGGGGTGGAGGATTTCAATCCGCCCGACATCCACACTTTTCTTCAGAAACGAGAGGATCTTCAACTCCACCCGAACCTGCTCCGCCGAAACTAGCGGCGCAGCCCCGGCCGGTTCCGTCCCGTGCAGCGTGAACCGCTCCACCGTTGCCCACAACATCCCCGGATCAAAGTCCAGACGGCCCAACTCCGCCTTGCCGCCCGTTGCCTTTTCCACTTCCTGCACCACGCGCGCCCGCAGTTTTTCCCGCAACCATTCGCTGCGCAACAACCACCACCAGCCGCCGTATGCCAACACGGCCAGCACCGCCAACCCCGCCATTACCCGCCGCAAAAAGCGCTTCATGGCTTCACGCCCCCCGGCTGCAGCGTTTCAATTCGCGTCACCTGCCGGACTTCCTTCAACCAGCGATCCAGGTAACGGGAGGATTCCTCCGCAATAAACTCGGCCTCCAGCGCGTCTCTCGTCTCTTCGAACGGCGGCTTCACCCCAGCCGGCTTCCACTTGGCATAGAAGGTGCGCAGCGCGTCTTCGGTCACTTGCACCGCCGGCCGAAACCGGTAGGTGATAAACCGCGCGAACGTGATTTGCCACGCCACGTTTTCGGCGACATCGGCCTCCGTTAGCTTGTACTCCCGCAGCTTCGCGGCAAACGCCGCCGGCCCGCCCAACTGCGCACGAATCTGGTCCACCCCGGCACGTAACTCGTCCGGTTGCGCCACCGGATAGCGACTGATGCGAATCTCTTCCTTCACCAGCGCCTGCTCAATCAGACGGTTCCGGTTCAACTCCCAAACGGCCTCCGTCTCCAGCAGCGGCTCCTTCGCCAAAAGTGCCGCGTTCCGCAGCGAACGGCGCACCATGCTGTCGGTGATCACCGTTCGCCCCACGGTAGCCACAATGCCGTCCACGATCGCCGCCGAAGCCGCCAGTGCCAGCACGAAGATGAGGCTCAGCTTCCTCAAAACGTCTGCCCCAGGGAGAAGTGAAACTGCAGTTGATTGATCCGCTGAACCAGCCGCGAACCGCCACCCTGCACCAATTCCTCGCGAGTGCCCTTAAACCCGAAGAATCGCGGCGAATTGGGTGAGTACCCGATATCGAAACGAACCGGTCCCACCGGCGTTCGATACCGGATGCCAAAGCCCAGCGTATGCACCGTGTAGTCAAAATCCTGCACGTTTCGCTGCGATGTGCGGAAGGAGATTTTGTCCAGATCCTTGTACACGTTACCCATGTCGTGGAACACCACGCCGCCGATCGTATCGCCAATCAGTGGGAACCGCAGTTCCAACGTGTTCATCAACAGCGCCTTGCCCCCCAACGGGAACCCGGTCGACAAATCGCGCGGCCCGGCCTGGTTATCCGGGAAGCCGCGATGCGTCGAACCACCGCCAGAGAAAAACCGCTCCGGCAATGGCACGTCCCGCACCAGCGTCCGCCCACTGAGGCTATACATCCCGCCCAACGTCGTCAACCGCGCCAGCACCAAATCTTTGCGGATCCGGTGGTACGTCGAGTTGCGATAGAGCAGCCGCAAAAAGTCCGACTGCGACCCGAACGCACTGGCGGCAAATCCGAAGTCCACGGTGTTGTAAACGCCGCGCCTTGAGTCGATCGGATCATCGCGTTTGTCCTGCACAAACGAGGCAGAAACAATACCCAGCCGGACGGGCTGCGAGAAGAGCGGGATCAGCGCCGGATCGATGGACAAAGTCGATTGATCAATCTGCACGCGGCGGAACGTGAAGCGGTACTGGAACGTGTTGGCCTTCGATAGACGCTGGCCCAACTGGATACTGCTTTCCACACGCTGTGCGGCGAAGGTCCGTATGTCCCGCGAGTTGTCGTAGAGCGATGTGAAGCTCAGGTTCAGCTTGTCATTCCCAGTGAACTGCGGCGCGTAATAGTTCACCACCACGCGCTCCTGGAACGCTGACAACTGCCCGCGGAAACTCACCGTATGGCCCAGGCCCATGAAGTTCACCCGGCTCACGCCCAGGCTCACTCGCGGCGAAAATCCGGGTGCCCCGGCAGGCGCGTTGAACGTGCCCAAACCGCCGCCGATCCGCGCCAACTGCGCGCCGAAGCCGAACGAGTAGCTGTACCGGCTGGCTTCTTCCAGCCGGTACAACACGTTCTTGTCCCGCTCATTCCCCTGCGGATTCTGGAGCGCGATATCCACTTTCGCGAAGATCCCCAAATCGTACAGCTTGCGTTGCGCGTCGATGATGGCGCTCTGCGACAACGGGTCTCCGGTCTCCAGCGGGATGCGGTCGTAGATCAGGCGCGGCCGCGTCGTTTTGTAACCACCCACCAGCACACGGCGCACAAAATTCCGCCGGCCCTCCGTCACGTCGATCTTCACGTTTACACGCCGCGAAGCCGCCTCCGGCTCCGTGCGCACTTCCAGCGTAGCGTCCGGATAACCGCTGTTGAAATAGAAATTCAGAATCGTGTCACGGTCAGAAACCAACGCCGTTTCCGAGAACGGCTGCCCCTCCGCCGTCTGCAACAATCCCTTCAAATATTCAAAATCGCGCAGGTTCACGCCGTTGATCTCAACGCCGGAAACAAACCACTGTGGCCCCTCGGAGATAGTGAGAAACAGGAACACTTCCTCCGCCTTGGCCATCTTGTCACGCTCCACACGCGTCGAAACTTTGACATCCCGGAACCCGTTCGCCCGATACAGATATTCAATCGCCTCCACGTCCTTCCGCACCAACTCCTCGCTATACCGCCCGTTTCGGTAGCGCAGGATCGTGGCCGGCGTGATTGACATGCGCTCGCGAATCGTTCGCGTGTCGAAGTATTCGTTCCCCTTGATGTCCAACCGCGTCAGCTTGTAACGCGGCCCCCGGTCCACCGAATACAAAATGGTCTGCGCGCCATTGGCCGCCACCGGGGAGGATTCAAAATCCACCGTCGCATCGAAGTACCCCTGCCCCTGCAAATACTGCGCGATGTTGCGGCTCCCCTCCTGCAACAGATCCCGGTCCACCGAGCGCTCCTGATACACCGGCACCAGTTGGCGCAGCTTCCCGCGCGACAGCCGCATGCCGTCCGTTCGGATCTCAATCTTCGGCCCGGCCTCAATCCGCAGATGCGGCCGCACGCGGTTCACCTCCGGCAAATACTCCAGCCCCTCCAGCGCCACCTTCGCCATCAGGAAATCCCGCGCCTGGAACGAATACCGGATCCGCTCCAACCCCGTCTGCACGCGGCTCTCCGTGACCTGCTTGTACCCAGCCAACCCCCACAGCCGTTGCCATCGCGTCGTCCGCAGAATCGCCAAATCCGTCCGCCCCGTCTGCCCCTCAATCACTGGCGCCACAAACCGCGCCCGCGGCCCGTGCTTCAAATTGAACGTAAGATTCACCTGCTGCGTCAGCGGCTCATACTCAAACCGCGGATCCACCGTGGCCTTGTACATCCCGTTCGCCCGCATCAGCGCAACAATGCTCTGGCTCGATTGCAACAGATAGTCTTCCGTAAAATCCTGACCGAGTTCCAATCGCGACGCCGAAATCAACTGACTGTCATTCGGCGGGTCCGCCGACCCGTTCACCGTCACCTTCCCCACAAACCACGCCGGGTCCGTGCGGAACTCCAGAATCACGTCCTCGCCGGACATTACGGCATCGACGTCAACCGTATAAAATCGGCCTGTCTCGTAAAGCCGCTCAATCGCCGCACTGATCTTTCGGCTGTCGAACAAATCCCCAGTCTTCACCGGGTTCATCTGCTCCATCATTGCCAGCGAATACGGCTGCGTCTCCGGGGCGTAACGTATCCCCGCAATGCGCTTCCCCGCGTACGGAGAATCCTGCGCATGGCTAATGGCGGTGCAGAAGACTAGAACCAGCACCGACACAATTCTCATCCAGCGAGTGCGCAGCGCCACCAACAGTAATGATAACCCGCCCGGCCCCCAGAGTTGCCGCGAGTTTACATGATAGCCCTACCCTGTATGGCATAATGTGGCCATCCTGGAGGGAGTCCCGTGCGGCTTTCGTCGATCGTTTTTGCCTTCTCTTTATCCCTGATCATCTCGGCCCAGGCCCCGCCCGCGGCGGGCGGTGGCGGTACCGGCGCGACGTCTCCCGGCGCGGGCGCCG
>CANIFK010000155.1 GCA_947466555.1 Acidobacteriota bacterium
GCTCAGAGAACCCGGTAAGTAAGTTCGATAGTCTTTTGACGCCGTTAATTCGGCTTTCCAGGAACTGGGTCAGCCGCGCCGGGGTTTTCGTCGTAACTGCCGTCACAGTTTGTTTCATCTTTCTGTTGCCCACGATGTTCTCGGGCTCCGTCTCCCACCCCTATCTGGGCATCCTCAGCTTCGTCGTCCTGCCGGGGATCTTCCTCTGCGGCCTCCTGCTGATCCCCGCCGGCCTCTATCTCGACCGGCGCCGCGGCGGCCCCCAGGTCCTCGAACCCGGTGAGCGCACCTGGAGCCACCCCATGCTCCGCCAACTCGTCGGCTTCATCGGCGTCGCCACCGTCATCAACATCGTCATCTTCAGCCAACTCACCTACCGCGCCGTCCACTTCATGGACAGCACCAGTTTCTGCGGCGGCGCCTGCCACCAGGTCATGGCGCCCGAGTTCGCCTCCTACCAGAACTCCCCTCACTCCCGCGTCGATTGCGTCCAATGCCACATCGGCCCCGGCGCCGCCTGGGAAGTGAAAGCCAAGATCTCCGGCATCCGCCAGGTCTTCAAGGTCATCTTCAACACATATTCGCGCCCCACCCCCGCCCCGGTCCACGACCTGCGCCCGGCCCGCGACACCTGCGAAGGCTGCCACTGGCCTCAGAAATTCGGTACCGACCGCGTCCGCGTCATCTCCAAGTTCGCCGAGGATGAGACCAACTCCGTCACCCGCTCCGTCCTGCTCATGCGCATCGGCGGCGGCCACGTGAAGAAGGGCATCCACGGCGCCCACCTCGAAAACGGCGTCACCATCCGCTACCGCCCCGCCGACGATAAGCGCCAGACCATCCCCTGGGTCGAACGGACCAAGGCCGGTGAAGCGCCCACCGTCTACCTCGGCAAAGGCGTCAAGGAAGAGGATGTGAAGAAGTTCGAACTCCGCGAAATGGACTGTGTCGATTGCCACAATCGCCCCACCCATACCTACGACCTGCCCGACGCCGGCATCGACCGCGCCCTCGCCGACGGCCGCATGAACGCCGAACTTCCTTTCGCCAAGAAGACCGCGCTCGAGATCGTCAAGAAGGAGTACAAACAAGGCGCCGATAAAGAGGTGTCCGCCGCCTTCATCGACTTCTACCGTTCCAAGTACCCCGACATCTTCGCCAAGCAAAAGGCGTCCATTGAAACGTCCGCCGAAAACCTCCGCGCCATCTACGCCCGGAATATCTTCCCGGACATGAAGGTCACTTGGGGAACGTATCCGAATAACATCGGCCACATGGATTTCCCCGGCTGTTTCCGCTGCCACGACGACGACCACAAGGCCGCCTCCGGCAAGACCATCGCCCAGGACTGCAGCGCCTGTCACGAACTGCTCGCCACGGACGAAAAAGAGCCCAAAGTCCTCGCCGACTTCGGCTACGTCAACAAGTAATCCGGCCAGCCCGCGGTCACTCCGTTTCAACGCCCGGCCCCCGTCATTTCGCGGTGGCCGGGCGTTTCGTGTCTCCGCAACGGCGTCGCTTCCTCCTAACCGCCGCCGCCATGTCCGGGGAGCCGCCCGCCCGGAGCATCCTGACCCACGAACACATCCTCGTCGAGTTCGTCGGCGCCGATACCATCCGCCCGGGACGATACGACCCGGACGAAGTCTTCCGCCTCGCTCTCCCCAAACTGCGCGAAGTCCGCATCCTCGAATGTACGCCGACTTACCTCGGCCGTGATCCTCCCCTCCTCCTCCGACTGGCCCGCGCCGCCAACATCGAACTCTAGACGAACACCGGCCCCTACGGCGCCTCCAATTTCCAGTTCCTGCCCGCCTATGCCCACGCGGAGACCGCCGGCCAACTCCCCCGGCGCCGGATCACCGAGGCCCGCCAAGATGTCGACGGAGAGCGCGTCCGCTTCCTCAAGACAGGCGTCAACCGCGGCCCTCTCCATCCGCTCGACCGCAAGCTGATCGAGGCGGAGATGCAAGCCTCCCGCGCCACCATCGCCGTCCATACCGGCGACGGTCGTGCCGCTCTCGAGCAACTGGCGATCATCGAACCCTCCGGACTCGCCACACGAAAATGGGTCTGGGTCCACGCCCAGAACGAGCCCGATCTCGGAATCCATGAACGCGTCGCCCGCGCCACCGGGGCAGGGAACTCCCTCAGACGCAAAAAGCCCGGGACCACCAGGTCCCGGGCTTTCTCAGTAACTAACTGAAGTTAGCTCTTGCACTTCTTCAAGTCGGGGGTCGCCTTGTAGCAAGTGCCAACCTTGCCCAGCCCGGGCTCGGCCTTCGTCGGCTTGGCCACATCGTGGCAGGTCTTGCAGGCCGTCTTTTCCTTCTTGGAAAACTCCGGCGTCGCCGTCACATTGGACGTCGTCACGAAGAAGCCGAACGAGACCACGGCAATCGGAAGCAGGATACGAATGAGTTTCATGGAACCCTCCTCTATGGGTAGATGTCGTAACTGGGGAAACTGTTACTGCGGACTGTTATTGGATCAACCGAATACCCGCCAGAAACTGGTGAGTCCGGAAAAGTTCGACGCGATAGAACGGCTGCGAAAACGAAAACCATCGGTATTCGGCGATCACGTGCATATGCTTGTTCACGGGCGCTGTCAACCGCACTTGTGGCTGGTGGAACGATGTCGGCCGGCTGCCGGAGGATTGATACGACGATCCCCCCAACGCCAGCGTCGCCGCTCCAGGCAACCGTACATCCAGGAACCCCGAAACGGTGTGCCCGTTATCGGCATACTCGGAACGCTCCCGCGTCAACAACTGCGGCACCGTGTAGTCAATCACGGACCGCATGCTGCTGCGGGCATACTCACCAAGTAACTTTATATACTTTCCGCCGCGCGGTAGCCATTGGATCGCGGCCGCCGCCTGGCGTTGCTTCAGATCGAACAACCCGAACTGTGGCGGATTCTCATTGCGCAGGGACGAAAAGTTGATCTGCACATTCAGGTTTGCCGTTACGTCGTACTTCGCCCGCAGGCGATACTTGTCAAAATCGCCTAGGCTGGTCCGAAACAGGATGGCCGTCGACCTCGCCATCTCCACGTCTCCAAACAACGTCAGCCGCGGACGGACCCGTACAGTCCCGCCCGCCGTCCATGTGTTCCGCCGCAACTTGCCGGCGTCAAAAATCCCGTTTGTGCTGAATAGAGCCCCGCGCGACGAGCCATCGCCCCATGTATAGCGGTGGCCGCCGCGCAGGGTGAGCCAGCGGGAGGCATCGACCATGACATCGATTTGTTGCTGACTCTGATTCCAGACCAAACGGTCCAGGGTGGATGCATTGTGGAAGCGGTCCGTGAACACGCTCTCCAGGATGCGAACTCGGTGGTGGGGCCTCACCTCGGCGGTCACCGTGCCCGTCGAGTGCGGCTGCCGCGCCGCCGCCGCCCAGCGCAGCGACTGCTGATCGGCAAAAATCAAAGTGTCCAGATCCGTAAACAACCCCTTATTCGTCTGGTTGTACAGGATGTCGGACTTCGGCTGGCTATACAGGAAACTCCCCGTCACGTCCAGCCACGAGGTCGGCTGCCAGCCCGCCAGCGCCTTGCTGTAGATGCTGTGCCCGCTGACCAGATAGGTTTGCAACAGGTCGCCCAGGAACAACTGCCGGCCCAGGAACGGCGTCTGCCGGTTCCCCGGGATCCGCGTCGTGTTGGAGACGCTCTGATTGTCGTCAAACACCATCCCACCCTGCTCCAGCGTCAGATGGCCTTTGCCGATCGTCCACTCCACGCCGCCGCGTACGTTGTGCGTCCGGTCGTCCAAACGGTTCGCCACCGGATACTCATTCCCATCGGTCACAAACGTGGTCACCCCACGCCCATCACCCGAATCGCGCGTGTAGCCGAAGTAAGGCGTGAAGTTCTTCCCCGGCCGCATCACCAGCGACAGGTCCGTATACTTGCGCCGCGTGTCGAACGCCCGCTGGTTCAGGAATACGCCCTTGTCCAGCAGCGGATTGGCGAACGATGGCATCGCATTAAAATACGCCGTGTCCCGGTGGTCCAGCCGCAACCGGTAGGCCGAAATCTTGCTCGCGTCCAGCCGGAACCACGCCGCCGGATCGCCACCCCAGCCCGCCGCGCTCAGGTCCAAGCGGTCCCACACCTTCGCCGGCGCTTCCATCAACGTGTAATGGAATCCCATCACTCGTGGACCCTCGCCCAGATTCACAATACTCCGGTAGGTGTCGTAGGATCCCGTCACGCCCGAGTTCCAACGGTACCCCAGGTCAATCGACCCGCCCGTCTTCGGTTCCTCGGCCGTCGGTGGCGGGGCCACCTCCGGTTCCTTTTTCTTTTTTTCCTCAGCCGCCGGTGCCGCGGCTGCCTCCGGGGCTTTCTTTTCTTCCGGCTTCGCCGCCTCTTGCCCGGCCAGCAACAGCGGCAGCAGGAAGCTTATTGAGATTGCCTGTAGGTGTCTCATCGCAGTAGCGCCCGATTCACGTGCGAACCATGGATCTTAACGTGGCAGGTCGTGCAGTTCTTGATCCGCGGATCGCGCAGGTTATGGAAAGCCGGTGGCGTCGTGCCGGAGACGCTCGCGTTGTTAGTGGTGTTCGTATGGCACTCCAGGCATTGCAGGTGCACCTGCGCCCGGTTGAGCATTCTGGGGTTGGCCGACCCGTGCGGTTCGTGGCAGCTGTTGCAGCCCTCCTGCCGCACCGGGGCATGTTCGAAGACGAACGGCCCGCGCTTGTTGCCGTGGCACTTGAAGCATCCCGGTTCGTTCGCGCTGGTCGCCGCGAACGAGTTGGAAAGTGTTCTCCCATGCACGTTGTGGCAGTCGTTGCACTTCACCGCGCCCGTCGCCAGGCCATGTTTATAAGGGCGTTGGAACTCGGCCACCGTCCCGGCGTGGCATTGCCCGCAGTTGTCCGGTTTCTTCGCCGTCGTGTGAATCGAGTGGCACGTCACGCAGGTCACCGCGCTCCGCGCATGTCCGCCGCGGATGCGCCCGGCGTGCGTCGCCTGGTTCTGATGGCAGCTCAGACAGTTTTTGTCCGCCGCCAGCCCGCTCAGTTTCGCAGGGTTCTGCACATCCGCCGGGTCCACGCTTTCCGAGTGCTTCCGCGCTCCCGTGTGGCACGCGTCGCAGGCGTTCTTCACTCCCGCGTGCCGGATCTTTCCAAAGGCGCCGACAATCTCGTCGTGGCAGCCGGCGCAGGCGTCCGGAGCTTTGTACTCCGGCTGTTCAGCCTCCTTCTTCTCCTGGCTGAGGAGGGCCATGGGGAGAGCCACCAGAAGAAGAAGGAGGTGACAACGGGTTGGGGTCATGTTATTGCGCATGTACCTTATCCACGCTGAACTCAGCATTTGGTCCATGACACACGGCGCAACTCTCCCCAGCTGCTGCCGTGTTAATGAAGGCGTGCGAAAGGGCTGCTGTCGTTGCATGGCAGCTCGTGCACGCGTTGGTCTCAGGCTTCCGGCTCGTGATCGGGCCGGCCGGTTCTTGAATGTCTCTCAGTCCCGCCCGAAGCGGTAACTGCTGCGAATTGTTCACGTGGCACCCGTTGCAGTTGGACCGGATCCCCGGATAGCCAACTTCTTTCCAATTCAGGTTCGCCAGCGTGTACGGCGCGGCCAGTTCTTTGCCGCTATGGATGCGGTGAATCATCGTGGCAAACTGCGCACTCTGCTTCGAGGTGCCGTCCACCAGATCCGAGTTATGACACATCACACATTGCTCCACTCTGTTCTGTGTCCCGTGGAAGGTCAGTTGCACGTGGCACGCATTGCACTTGGCCGTATCCACCACCTGCCGCCGTGCCGCCACCGGGCTCCCATCGACGGAGAACGTCATCTGCGCGTTCACCGCGATATCGTCGGCCTGCCTCTGCTTCTCGGTGCCGGCCGCCAACTGCAGCCGCTTCCGGCCCGCGAAGGAGACTCGATAACTGCCCCGCGCCGTCGCCGCGATCGCCGTCGGGTAGGTGATCCGATAAACCCCGTTACCCACCGCCGTCGCCAGCTTGGCGTCCGTGCTGGTCTGTCCCAGATAGTCCGCCGTCGGCCCCGACAGGTACAGCGTCAGCCGGTCCAGGCTCGCCAACGGAATCGGCGCACCGGCCTTGTCTTTCACCGTAAAGGTGACGATCGGCCGCTTCCCGGCCACGCCATCATCGACGCTCTGAATCCCCACAACCATCCCGGTCAGCGTCTCGCTGAAGTTCGAAACCACGTGCGCCCCGGAGATCGACGCGTCGAACTCGCTGTCGCCCTGCGGAATGTGGCAGCGCGAACAGTTGGCATCGGTCGCCTGCGCTAGGTTGCGGTGCCCGGCGCCCGTGGCGAAGTTGATATCGTCGTGGCAGGAGCCGCAATTGGCCCGGCTCGGATTGGTCAGGAATGACATTGCCTGCGCCGGCCGCTTCTTTTCGTCCGGATCCTGCCGGTGGCACGTCACGCAGTTCTTCGTCCCGCCATTGGCCGGCGTGTTGATCTTGCTGTAGTCCACCAGGCCGGCAAAGCCGTTGATCTGATACTTCCCGCCCGCCTTCACGCTCGGCAGGCTCGCGCCCGTGTGGATCTTGTGTACCATCACTCCCAGGTCCAGCACGTTGCCCGTAACAGGGTCGCTCGTCTGCGGCTGATGGCACAGTACGCACATCTCCACGCCGCGCCGGCTCCCGCCATGGAAGTTCAAGTCCTCGTGGCAGCCGTTGCAGCTTTCCGTGCGGATAATGTCGTGCGTCTGGGGCACCGCCCCGCCTGCCGGTACAAAGCTGTACACGTTGCTGGCAAAATTGGTGCCCAGTTCAAACTCCGTCAAATTCCGGCTCGCATATACGCCAATCGTGTGCGTCGCGCTGCGGTCAATCCCGGCCGGCGCCGTTGTGCGGAACGTGTATCTATAAAGGCCGTCTTCCACTTTTGTGAATGTTCCGCCCGCATCGGCTGCTGCCTGTGTTGCCTGTTTGCCCGTCGTCGCCGCCACCCGCACCCGTGTCGTGTAGGCGTTGTACCGGTTCTCACCCTTCGGCAGAACCGCCGCGATAAAACTCAATGAGACCGGTCCCGGCGTCGTTACGCCGTCCCGGTCGAGCGCCAACCCCCGCGGATCCGTTACCCGAACATCGGCGGTAATCGTCCCATTGGCGGCGATGGCTGCCGCCGTTACTTTCACGACCAAACCAGGCCGTACAAAGGAAATCACACTGGCGTCTGCGTAGAAGGCCTTTTCCGTCTCTCGGAACAGACCTTCATGTTCCGCTGCCCACGCGAGCAGAAAGGTCAACACTAGCCCAATCGCACCGGCTCTCCTCATGGTGCAAGCTCCTCTCTGACAGTTACAGTGTAAGCGTATTAAACGGAAAAAAGGAGCTAGTAAATGAAGGAAAGTTATGGCAGAGTGGTAATTGTAGATTGTTGAATCAAGGACACTTTTAGTCCAATAGGATCAAATTAGTCGTATCGGACGCTTTTGGTCTTATATCGCTTCGTGAGCTGTAATGCACCTACATTACGTAAGCGCTTGCAGAATTGCGCCCCACGCCGTGTCAATCTCCTCGGCCCGCGCCACCGCCTCCCCGCGCAGCATCCACGACGACGTTAGCGCCGTCGTTCCCCCGCAAGGCTCCAAAAACAAGGCAAACGCCCCGGCCGAGCCCAAAGTTACGATCAAATAGCCGGGCTCCCGCTCAAACAGCACCTCTCCCCGAAACGAGAGCCCGTCGCCCAACCGCCACGAAATCCCGCCATCTTCCCTCGCGAATGCAAGCGCTCGTAAAACGGCGGCCTGCCATTCGCCCCTGTCCCGCTCGCCCATCTGCATCCGGAACACATGCCGCCAGGCCCGTCCCCGCTCCGCCCGCAAGTCCCACGCCAGCATCGCCAGGAACGACCGCCACCCATTCCCCGTCGAATCGAACTCATTATCGAAGGAGCCATCCATCCCAAACCCTGAATGAACCAGCCGCAGCACGGTCCTGCCCCCGTCCGCCGCCGCCAGCGTAAACGTGATCACCCGCCCGGAGCTCTCGGTCCACTCAAAGCGTTGCCCCGGCTCCCATCCGGTAATCGGCGCCTCCCCTTCCATCCCCGGGCCCCACGAGAGTCGAACGGTTCCGCCCAACCCCGGCGTCACCCGCGCCTCGGGGGCAAACCACCGTGTGATCCCCTCTCCCTCGGTCAATAGCTGCCAAACCTCCTCAGCCGTCCCGTCCAGTTCCACCTGAAACTCAAAATTCCGCATATCCTCTCCCTCTCCCAGAACTTTCCTAGGTGACTGTCACCGAGGATTTCTCCTACTCGAACACCGCCACCGCCCGCCGCTCTTCCCCCGGCTCCCCCGCCGCCGTCAACGCCGGATACCCGCCCAGCACAAACCGGAACGAGCGCCCCTCCCCCGCGTTATACTTCGCGCAAATCCGCCCAAACGCCTCCGTCATCTCCGCCGCGAACTCCGCCCGCTCCGCCACCGTCCGGAACCGCACCTCGCTCTCCAGTGTCAACGTCGCCATCGTCTTTCCCGCCGCCCGCGCCCGCGTCGCGATCTCCCCAATCTCCCGGATCATCCGCCCCGCTGCCGCCACCAGATACGCCGCCGAAAACCGGTCCACCGGCATCGTCCCGCCCGCCCCCATCACCTCCTGGCTGATCACAAACGTCGCCGCCGACGCCTGCACCACCCGCTCCGTGCAGTTCCCCTTCCGCCGCTCCTCCACCAGCCCCACTAACCCAGCCCGCTCCAACTCCCGCAAATGATAGTTCACCTGTTGGCGCGGCAACCCAAACAGCCGCGCCAACCCCGACGCCGACAGCGGCGCCCGCAACGCCTCCATCATTCGCAAACGAACCGGCTGCAACAGCACCGCCGCCTGCTCCGGATCCCGAACAATTCCTAACGAAATCATCTCCGCCAGTAAACGGCCGAAAGAAAAAACTGTCAAAGAAAAGAATACTATCGGGTGAGCGACTCCAAATACGCCGCAACCTCCTCCGCCCCGCCCCGCTTCGCGTGCGCCAGCAACGGAATCTTGTGCGGCCCCAACGACTTCTCAATCCCCGGGAATGCCTTCACCAACGCCTTCACCACGTCCAACTGCCCCAGCATCGCCGCCGAAAAGATATCCGTTCGCGCCCCCTGGCCAATCAGAAACAGCGCGATCTCCCGGTTCCCCATATGCGCCGCCCCGCCCAGCCCGGTCTCAAAATCCCCGCCGCCCCAGTCCCATGTCGCGTTCAACAGCGCCGGCCGCTCCGCCAGCATCTCCTTCGTCCGGTCCAGCTTGGAGTGCGCCGCCCCCACAAACTCCTTAACAAGCGCGCCCTCCAGCGGCGGCCCCTTATCAAGCTTCTTCTTCTCCTGACCAATCAACAGCGCCGCCGGCGCCAGCAGTAGGGAAACACGTCGAGTGTGCATTGTACATACTACGCGCGAAAACGAAAAAAGCCCCGGCCAAAA
>CANIFK010000156.1 GCA_947466555.1 Acidobacteriota bacterium
ACACCACGTCGCCCGGCTGCAGCTTGAAATCTTCGAGCGTGATCAGCGTCTTGCCATTGGCCTGCTTCACGTTCTGGCCCGGCAGCATCTGGATCGTCTTTTCCTCGCCTCCGTTCACCGAATACCGCAGCGTCAATTCGCGCAAGCCGAAATCGTCGGACGCCTCCACCTCCACCGGCACTTCTTCCAGTGGGTTCACCTTCGCATCGCGCCCCGGCCGGCGGATCTTGATCACCGGTTCGCCGTCCTCCTGCGCCTCAATAAAGTAGTCATCGGTCAGGCGCACGTTCTCGTTCAACTCGCGCCCGGCCACGTGATAGACGCCGCTCTTGTTGACAGCGATATCGACAATCGCCTTGTTCGGCGCGATCATCTGCAGCGACTTCGTCTCCTCGCCGTTGATGACGATCAGCCCATTCTGCAGCGCCTTATCGAACTCAATTTCCAACTTCGCCGTCGAGCCCGTCACCGCGCGGACATCGCCGCCATGCTCCTCCGTCGTCGACGGCATGCCCAACTGCGGCGGGTACACATAGGTGACTTTGATGTTCTTCACGCCCGGCAGATCCACCGCCGTCAGCGTATAGCTCTTCGATTTCACCGGCCCGGACTGTACATAATATTCGACCGTATCCGGCAACCCGGCAAACACAAATTCATAGCCTGTGCCCTGCGGCATCATCGGCGATTGTTCCCATTCGCTCGCGCCTCGATAGCGCGCGAAAATCTTCACAACGCCCGTCTGCATCCCCACCAGATTGGCGGTCACCGTCACGTCGCTGCGCTTGCGGACAGCCTTATTCCCCGGCTGCACCTGGATGTCGTAGAAAGACCCCGCTTCAATCTTCGGCGGCCCGAACCACAGCAGATTCGCACCGTAGCCCCAATAGCCCGGCCCGCGCTGCAACAGCCACACCATGGAGCCGACGCCGACAATCGCCAGCGCGCCAAACATCATCAGCGTGCGCGCCGGCACGATGGCCGCCGTGCCGCCAGACATCGCCACCGGCAACGCGTCGGCCGCGATCAATTCCAGAAACGGATCGGCATCGTTACGATGCTCCACCACCGTCAACAGCCGGTCGCCAAACGGCAACGCCTGCTCCGCCCGGCTCGCCGCGCGCCGCCGGTTCACCTTTAAAAGCGGGATGATGATGCCAAACGTCAACGCCAGCGCCAGCACCAGGAAGAGTACGAAACGGGCAATGATCACGGGCTTGTCGGCAAACGCCGTCGCGTTCGTGTACAGCACCAGCAGCGCCGTTGCAATCAGGGCGCAGAAAGCCGCCACGGCCACGCCGCGCGTCCACGCCGCCAGACGCATCTTGCGCTCCAGCTGTTTCAAGTACCCGTCGAGACTCTCCAGTGCACTCATGCGGCCTCCCTACCAACCAACTCCGGCTCGGACGTTTCGCCCACACCGGATCCGTACAGGTAACGTGACGCCAGGACCCCTTCGGCCAGCGTCAATAACAGGACAAACAGCAGCAGCCACCACCAGGGGCTGACGCGCTCGGTGCGTTCCCCGCTCGCGTTTACACGTTGCGTTTCCGACGGCTCGCCCGTGGCCTTCCACAGTCCCACCGTCTCGTCTTCCATCCGTGCAAAATCACTCTCGCGCCGGTCCGCGTTCACCGCCACCAGGCTCGAACGCCCGTTGCCGCGCCGGATCTCGTAGTAGCCTTCGGCACCCGGCGCGAACGACGTCGCCTTCGCCGCCTGTTCCAGCGTCAACGCGCGGTCGCCCTTCGGGTCCAGCACTTCGACGCCAATCGCGCGATCATTCACAGCGCGCAGTTCCACGCCTTCGCCGACGGCCAAAATGCCCGTCGATTCCTGCTGGCGCGACAGATACTGCGCCGCGCGCTCGACGAACGGAATGAACGCCGGATGCAACGGCAAATTGCTGCCCAGGTTATCGAGCGGCGACGTCAACACCAGCACGCGCCCCTCGCCCACGGCCTGCTCCAAGATGACCGGAACGCCGTCGGCCGTCTTCGCCAGCACCTTGGTCATTGGGCCCGGCTCCACGTTCACAACCTGATAAAACTTCACCGATTCCAGGCCGGTCGCGCGTTCAATCACCGGATGGAGCGGCTCTTTGGACGCCACCGTCTGGAACATCTCGCGCGACCGCGATGCGATGCCCGAACCCTTTACCGTCAGTCCGGCCACAGGCAGTTTCGACAACGCGCCCGTAAAAGGCCCCGCGGCAATCCACAGTGCCCCGCCCTTCTGCACGTAGTCTTTCAACGACGCTTCGAGCGCCGGCGGCAACGCCCCCGGATCGGCCAGCACCACAAAGGAAACATTGGTCAGGTTCGGCGAGGACGTCGTCTCATACGCGGCCGCATCGATCGCATAGGCATTCGGCACGGCGGCATCGAGCGCCGCTTTCACATACAGAGAACTGCGCGGATCGCGCGCCGCGTGCAGGAAAAGAATCTTCCGCGGGTCGGACCGCTCAATCGCGAACCGGAACGTGTCGTCGTTCGGAAACGCGTCGGCGGCGCCGTCAATCCGGATCTCCCCGCGATGGAAACCATAGCCCGTGTCCAGCCCCGTGAACTCCACCGACGCGCGGCCGTTCTCGGGAACTTCCACCGTCTTCGTGCTGAGTACTTTCCCATCGGCCACAAGCTGAATCGCCTTCGCCGCTTTCGGCGTGTGCAGCCCGGCAATCGTCGCGCGCACGCGCGCCTTGGCGGTATCGAAAATACGCCCCGGCGGCGTCACCGATTCCACCGCGAAGTTCGCCTGCTCCTTCGGCGCCACGTCGTGGATCTCCAACTTCGCGTCGGCCGGCAACTGCAAATCGGCAAACCGCGCCGGCATGCCAGACTTCTGCAAATCCGTATAAGCATGCACGTCGAGAGGCATTCGGTGTGCCTCCGCGAGGCCGCGCAACACCCGTGCCAGCTCCGCGTAGGCAGTCCGTTCATCGCCAGGCACTATCGCGTTCACGTTGTTCCGGAACGTCCCGGCGTCTTCGGCCTTCTGCCCCACTTCCCGAGCTCCGGACCCAAACGCAACCACAATCCCCGGCTCCGCCGGATTCACTTTACCGGCCAAGCCCAGCGCCTGCTGCCGAGCCGCGTCCATCGCCCCGCCACGCCGCATGGAGAACGAATTGTCGATCGCCGCCACCGTCATCCGCTTCCCCGCCCCGGCCGCGATCGTGCGCTCCCAGTAGGGCTGCGAAAACGCGAGGATCAGGAACAACAGCGCCAACAGCCGCATCGCGAGCAACGCGAAGTAGCGCAGCTTCCGCTGCTTGGTCGAAGTCGTCGTCCGCTTTTCCCAGAACATCAGCGAACTCACCGGCACCGGCGTCGTCTTGTGCTGGCGCAACAGATGCAGCCAGTACGGCAACCCGGCCAGCGCCGCGGCGCCAAGGAAGAGAGGCGCGAGGAATCCCATTACGACCTCCCCTGCCGGATCATCAGAAACTCGCGCAGCGCCGAATCCAGCGGCGTGTCGGTGGTGTGCAAATGGTACGTCAGCCCGGCCGATTGCGCCTTCTGCCGCAGCGCCGCCACGTGGGCGTCAATCTTCGAGCGGTACTCCTGCACCGCGTATTCAGGCGACGTCTCCAACTCCTGCCCCGTCTCGGAATCGATCAGCAGCACCGGCCCGTCGAACTTCGGCCGAACCTCCTGGGGATCCAGAATGTGGAACAGCACCACGTCGTTGCCCCGGTACCGCAGCGGTTCGATGGTCTTGATCACCGTCTCCGGATCCTCGTAGAAATCGCTCACCACCACCGCCATCCCGCGCGTGTTGCGCAGCGTGGCCAGGAAGTGGAAGAACGGCTTGGCGAAGTCCGTCCGGTTGCCGGGCACGGCGTTCTCAATCGCGTACATCGTTCGCCGGAACTGGCCCGCGCGCGACGACGGCGTCACGTACTCCCGCACCTCGTCGTCGAACACGATCACGCCCGCCGCGTCGCGCTGCTGATGCGCCATGTAGGCCAGGCTCGCGCACAGATACTTGGCGTAGTCCATCTTCGTCACGCTGTGCGACGTGTAGGACATCGACTTCGAACCATCTAGCAACAGCGTCAACCGCGAGTTCGTCTCGCCCTTGAACCGCTTGATGTAGGTGCGTTCCGTCCGCGCGTAGACGTTCCAATCCACGAAGCGCAGATCGTCGCCCTCGTTGTACATGCGGTACTCGGCGAACTCCTGCGAGAAGCCGAACTTCGGCGACCGGTGGAGCCCGGAGATAAACCCATCGACAACCGTCTTGGCCACCAGCTCGAGGTTCGAGATGGAGGCAAGAACGTGGGGATCGAGGTAGCGCTGGTCCATGCCGGTTAGTCCCGCGGAACAGCGATCGAATCGATCATCTTGCGCAGAACGGTATCGGCCGTCACCTTGTCCGATTCCGCGTGGAAGTTCAGCAGCACGCGGTGGCGAAGCACCGGCACCGACATCGCCGCCACGTCCTCAAACGACACGTGATAGCGCTTCTGCATCAGCGCCCGCGCTTTCGATGCCAATATGATGTTCTGAATGCCGCGCACGCTGGCGCCGAAGTTCAGATACTTCTTCACGATCTCCGGCGCCGAAGGGTCGGTGGGCCGCGTCGCGCGCACGATCGAAACCGCGTATTTCGCCACGCTCTCGGCCACCGGCACCATGCGCACCAAATGCTGCATGTCCAGGATTTCCTGCGCGTTGGTGACGGTCTCGGCCTTGGCGATGTGCGTCGTGGTGGTCAACCCCAGCACCTGCATTTCTTCGTCGAACGGCAGGTAATCGAGCAATACGTTAAACAGGAACCGATCGAGCTGCGCTTCCGGCAGCGGATAGGTACCTTCCAGTTCGATCGGGTTCTGCGTCGCCAGCACGAAGAACGGCGCGGCCAGTTTGTAGATATTCCCGCGCACCGTGCAGCTTTTTTCCTGCATGGCTTCGAGCAGCGCGGCCTGCGTCTTCGGCGGCGTGCGGTTGATTTCGTCGGCCAGCAGCACGTTGGTGAAAATCGGCCCCTGAACGAACGTCCACTGCCGCCGCCCCGTCGTGTTGTCTTCCTCGATGATGTCGGTGCCGGTAATGTCGGTCGGCATCAGATCGGGCGTGAACTGGATGCGCTTGAACTCCAGGCCCAGGGTGTCGGAAAGCGTCTTCACCAGCAGTGTTTTCGCTGTTCCGGGCATGCCGGTGATCAGGCAGTGGCCGCCGACAAACAGCGCGACCAGGACTTGATTGACCACTTCCTCCTGGCCGACGATAACCCGGCGCACCTGCTCAACGATCTTCGCCTGTGTTTGCTGGAAACGGTTCACGCGCTCCCGCAGATCGGCGGTATCCAGCGTGTTCGCAGTAGAGGTCGACATGTTTATTTAGAGAGCTCCAAGAGTAATTTCTGGGCCGGACGGAAGCTGGGCGCGGCTTCCAAGGCGAGTATGACATTTTCACGAGCTTGCTCATTCTGTCCGGCGGCTCGCAGCGCCTTGGCTAAATTGTAGTAACTTCCGGCCACATCAACGGGCTTCGATCCGACCACGGCCGTAAACTCCCGGATCGCCTTGTCCTTCTCGCCCACTTCCAACCACAGCTCGCCCTGCCGCCGGTGATACTCATCGTCCTGCACCGGGTAGATGTAGTTGATCCGTTCCAACATCTCCGCCGCCTGCCGTTTCCGGCCGGCGTCTTCCAACAACTTCGCCAATTTCTTCAACGTCTCCGGCTGCCGGCCACCCACTTTGGCCCACGCCTCCAGCACCGAAATCGCCTTCGCCTTTTCGCCGCGCTTCTCGAGCGCCGTGGCCAGAATTTCATAGGCCGAGCCGGACTCCACATAGTCCGGATACGCCCGAACCATCGGCTCCGCGGTGGAAATCACCGCGTCCCATTTCTCCGCTTTCACCAGTTCATTGGCCGCCGTGATGGTCTTTCGCCAAACGTCGAAGCCCTCCACCTGCGCGCCCACCTGCTTATCCAGCCACACCATGAACTCTTTATCAAAAGCCTCGGTCTTCATCCCCAGGTGCGACTCCATTACCTCCACGGTCGGCTTGCCCGTGGCGAAGTCCTTCAGCATCTCCACCAGCTTCTGCCAGCCCCATTTTTCGTTGATGTAGTCGCAAATCTTGCCGGCCTGGAAGTAACTCACCGTCACCTGCGCCGGATACGACGGCCGCACAAACCCGCGGTCCAGCGTCGCCACCGGCAACAGCTTTTTCTCTTTAATCGCGCGAATGGTCGACGGGTCCAACCGGTCGCCCCACTCCTTATTCACCGCCGTCTCTTCGTGCACGGCGAGGCCCTCGGTAAACCACCGCGGCACACGATGCTTGGTCACGGCCAACGCATAAACGTGGCTCAACTCATGCCACAACGTCGACGCCCAGTGGAACGATCCCGGCTTCCGGCCCGACGGCGAATCCATCGCGACCACATTGCCGAACGTCACGCCCAACGCCCCCAGCCCCGGCAGCCCCATCGTCCGCACCGCGAAATCTTCATGGTCCGGATACACTTCCAACTGCACCGGCGCCGTCAGCTTCAACTGGTACTTCTTCTCAAACACCGCCGACGCCCGTTCGAGTTCGGCCTCAAAATACGGCCGCAAGAGGTCGGCTTCCTTCTTGTGCACGCGCAAAATCAGCATGCCCTTTTTGAAGGTCACGAAGTTCTTGTAGCTATCCATCAGCGTCAGCGTGTTGGTGACCTGCGCCGTGCGCCAGTTGGCGTTGTAGCACTCCTCCAGCAGCTTCCGCGATTCCACTTCCTCGCCAAGGCGCATCAGGTTCACGCCGAGCTCGGCCTTCGCCGCCAGCAGGTCCGGGTTCTTCGCCAGAGCCGTGCGATAGAGCTTGATCCCTTCTTCATACCGGCGATTAATGATGAACATCGCCGCCGCCATCGCGTAGCCTTCGCCGTAGTTCGGATTGATCTTTTCGAGCTTCGCCACCCACTCCGTGCCCGGCTTATCGTTCAGCCAATCCACCGTAGCCCGCACGATCAACGCATCGAGCGCCTCTGGCGAAATCGCCAGCGCTTTATCGGCCTCCGCAATCGCCTTCTTCTCGTCGTACTCTTCCAACGCAAACCGCGCCAGCATCTCACGCGCTTCAAACAGCTTCGGATCTTTCGCCAAAGCCTTCTCGGCCAACTCTACGGCCTTGCTCTCAAAGCTGTTCGACGCCAGATACGCCGTCCCGATCAACGCCGGCGCAAAATCTTCCTGCAACGCCAGCGCCTCTTCGTACAGCGCCGCGGCGTCCTTCCGCTGCCCGCGCTCGTAGAACATCCGGCCCCACCGCACGCGCACGCCCGGGTCCTTCGGCTGCAGCGCCACGGCACTGCGAAACTTGTCATTGGCGGTATTGTAATCGCCCATCGCCCAGTAAGCTTCCGCCTGCAAGGCCACATCGCGCCCTTGCGCCAACGCCTGCCAGCACACCCGCGCCTCCGCCAGCCGTCCGCGCCGCTTATGCTCGCGGCACTCGGCCAGCGTCGCCGCCGACGCCAAGCTCGCAAAAACTACGAACAGGACAAGCGATCTCACCGGTCGATCTCCTCCTGCACCTTCGCTAACTCCAACAGTAGCGCGCCCAACTGCTTCCGGTAATCGGCCACCGAAATGGCCGCCTTCTCATACTTCAACTTCTCAATCTTGGCTTCCACGTCCTCGCGCCGTTTCAACAGAGCCTGCTTCTCCGGCGCCTTCGCCGCCTGCTGCATCGCGCCGAAACGAACTAGCGGCGTCTGCCCCGCCAGCAGCCCGTGCCCGTTGTCCGGACCCGGTGCCCGCACGCCATTTCCCTTCCCTGTGTCTTCGAGCATCGCGTGCTCCGTCGCCAACCGCTTCTGCGACTCGTAGAAGCCAACCGTCTTCTTATCCGCGAACCGGAAGGCTTCCAACACACTCACCACTTCGTTCTTGTCCGTATCCGCCTCCGGGTTCCGCACCGCCTCCACCCAGAACCGCGCGAACTGCGTTGCCAGCCGTTCGGAAGCCGCCTTCGTCGCCGTTACCACTACACGGTTATCCCGCCGCAACATATCGATCGAAGCCCCGGAGCAGGACGTCGTGTTAATCACAACCTGCTTCTGCGCCGGCACCCGGTCCATCCATTCGGCCAGCTCCGCCGCCGTCATATCGGCGCCCGGAATGTTCACCTTGTAATCCTGCCCGTCAAAGTTCCCGTGCCCGATCAGCGTCACCACCAGCGTGTCCTCGGCCTTGCCGTTCTTCGCCGCATCATCCAACGCCGCGCGAATCCGCGTCTTCACCGCCTCCGGCCCCATCAGCGTCGTGACTTTCGAATCCGGCGTCGTCCGCACTAGCTTGTCCAACTCCTGCGCCAAGCCGTTGAACCGCTGGTCAAACAGCGGGTCCCCGCCCAGCCCAGCCACCGTCACATAATACGTAGCCCCGGGCGCCGCCATCGCAGCCGCCAACAGCAACAGAATCCTCATACAGCTCCCCACCTTCTGCGCAGCAACCACTCGCCCGCGCGCAGCGCCGCCAGCAACAAAAACACCACCGGCAAATGCCACAAGTCCCGAATCTCGCGTGTCGAAATCCCCGCCTCGCTCAACGCAATCTCTTCCGGCAGCTTCTGCGTGTTATCGGGCTTCCAATACTTCCCACCCGTCTCCGCCGCCAGCCGCTCCAACAGTTCCTTGTTCTGCTCGGTGTGGAAACTCTCGGCCACGCCATCCTCGCGCCGGAACGCCAGCGTATCAACACCCGTCCGTTCCCCGTTTTGCGAGGCCACCATCTCCACCAGATACGACCCCGGCTGGTCCGCCGAATACTCACCCGTGTACACACCCGGATGCACCGGATCGGGCTGCAATTGCACCGTCGCCGCCGAACCCGCCGGACCGGAGACCCGCGCCTCCACCTGCCCATCCGGTAACAACTCATACTGCTTCCCGCGCACCTCGGCCCGCAGCGGAATCCGCGGATCGTCCGTAAACACCGTCTGGGTGGTCGACGCCTGCACCGTGCCCGGCGTCCCAGCCACCAGCCAGCGCATCACCTGCTGCCAGAACATCTCGTGCGATTTATCTTCCAACGGCTGCGACATCTGCCAGCGCCAAGTCCCGCCGGTCGCCATCACCGCCGTCCGCCCGCGTCCATAATTCTGCGTCACCAACAGCGGAGTCCGCCCCTGCCCCGTCACCGCGTCCACATGCACCACCGCGCCCGGCTTCACCGTTCCGACATTCTGAAAATCCGCCAAAAAAGGCAGCTTTTTCCACCGTTCCACGTTCCGCGCCGGATCCTCCTCCAATCGCAGCGCCAGGTTATCGCGCCCCTGCGCGGTCAGCTCCACATTAGCCTTATCGCGGAAAAATGTCGTCCGCCGGTCCCCGACAACAACCGGCAAAATGTCCTTGAAATCGCTCGCGCCATACCCGCCATCGGCTAGCGACGCGCGGCCGCCCAGGAACAACACGCC
>CANIFK010000157.1 GCA_947466555.1 Acidobacteriota bacterium
ACCAGTTCATAGAGACTTGCCGGTGAGAACGCGGTAGGCTTCCTTGTACTTATTGCCGGTTTGTTCCACGACTTCGTTGGGGAGGACGGGGCCGGGCGGTTGTTTGTTCCAGGTGATGGATTCGAGGTAGTCGCGAACGAACTGTTTGTCGTAGCTGGGTTGGGCGCCGCCGGGCTTGTAGGAGGCGCGGGGCCAGAAGCGGGAGGAGTCCGGGGTGAGGACTTCGTCGCCGAGGACGAGTTGGTTGTTGACGAAGCCGAATTCGAACTTCGTGTCGGCGAGGATGATGCCGCGGGTTTCGGCGTAGGCGGCGGCTTTGCCGTAGATTTTAAGGGTTAGATCGCGGAGTTCGCTGGTGAGTTTGACGCCGATGGATTTGGCGGCTTCCTCGAAAGAGATGTTTTCGTCGTGGCCGGACTGGGCCTTGGTGGCGGGGGTGAAGATGGGGCCGGGGAGACGGTCGCTTTCCTTGAGGCCGGCGGGGAGCGGGATGCCGCAGATGGTGCTGTTGGCGACGTATTCCTTCCAGCCGGAGCCGGAGAGGTAGCCGCGGGCGACGCATTCGATATCGATCATTTTGGCGCGGCGGACGAGCATGGAGCGGCCTTCGAGCTGGTCGCGGTATTGGTGGAGCTCGGCGGGGTATTCGTCGACGTTGGCGGAGATGAGATGGTTGGGAATGTCGGAGAGGAAGTTGAACCAGAAGAGGCTGATCTGGGTGAGGACGCGGCCCTTGTCGGGGATTCCGCTGCCGAGGATGACGTCGAAGGCGGAGATGCGATCGGTGGCGACGATAAGGAGTCGGTCCGCATCGATGGAATAGACGTCGCGGACTTTTCCGCGGCGGATGAGTTCAAGGCCTGGCAGGTTGGATTCGAGGACGAGGGGCATGTCTTTCCATTTTATGGGAGTTCGCGGCGGGGCGTATGGCTGCTAGGCTGGAAGTGTGATTGTTACGGATCTGGTGCAGATAAAACGGCTGGGCGAGCAGAAGCTGGACGAGAACAAAAGGTTGCGTCAGCATATGAGCCGGCACAACTACGTGGAGCGGAAGCTGAAGGTGCTGGCGCAGAAGGTGGAAGCCGAGATTGAGTGCCTGGAATGCGCCAACTGCTGCCGGACGGCGACGGCGCGGCTGGTGGACCGCGATATCGACAAAGTGGCCAAGGCGGCGGGGATGAAGCGGGACCGGTTCCTGAAAGAGTGCACGGTGATGACGGCGGACGAGGGGCGGATTTTGAAGCGCTCCGACGAGACGGGTTGCATTTTTCTGAACGGGAATGAGTGCCTGGTGTATGAGGGGCGGCCGGCATCGTGCCAGGATTTTCCGCATTTGGTGCGGGGGCCGGGATCGTTGATGCACCGGATGTGGGCGATGCCGGAGCGGGCGACTTATTGCCCGATTACCTACAACACGCTGGAGGCGTGGAAGGACGAGGTTGGGTTTCAGCGCGGGCTGTAATATTATTGGGCCACTATGAAACTGTGGCTCCTGTTGATTGGTTGTGCGCTGTTGGCGAAAGAACCGCTGGCGCAGCGGATTGCGCATTCGGATGCGTCGAAGTACCGGGCGATCCGGTCGGTGCATGCGGGGGCGGGGGAGTTGAAGTTCGTCGGGCTGTTTGACGCTTCGACGTTCAGCACGAATTTCATCTTTCTGCATCGCGGTGTGATTCCGCCCGGAGGCGGGATTGGGCACCACTATCACAACCACATGGAAGAGATGTTTGTGATTTTGGATGGCGAGGCGGAGTTCACGATCGACGGGCGGACGTCCGTGCTGCAGGGGCCGGCGGGGGCGCCGTGCCGGATGGGGCGGAGCCACGCGATCTATAACCCGGGGACGAAGCCGGTGGAG
Source organism: Acidobacteriota bacterium (assembly GCA_947466555.1). GTDB lineage: Bacteria > Acidobacteriota > Terriglobia > Bryobacterales > Bryobacteraceae. Next base: position 1,859 of record CANIFK010000157.1, read on the forward strand.
TGGATGAATATCGCGGTGGGCAGTATTAAGGGCAAGTACGATGCTTCGGATTTGGGCGACGACCGGGTGGGCGTGGCGAAGGACGCCAAGCCCGTGTTTATCAACATGCGGCTGGACCGGGCGCTGCTGCGGCCGGGGCCGGGCGGGGTTATGACGCGCCGGGCACTGACGCCGGAGGTGTTCTACACGAACTGGTCGTATGTGGACCACGTGCTGGTGCCCGTGGGCGGGACGTTGCCGGCGCACCGGCACGAAGGCGTGGAAGAGTTTTACTACGTGATGGCCGGGGCGGGGACGGCGACGGTGGGGAACGAGTCGGCGCCGGTGGCGAAGGGCGACGCGGTGCCGGTGTTTTTGAATGAAGTACATTCGTTCAAGAACACGGGGACGGAGCTGCTGGAGTTGATGGTGGTGGGCGTGGCGCGACAGAAGTGGGCGCTGGACACGGTGATGGTGGGGAAAGAGTAGTTAGTTGATTCGCTTGAGGACGACGAGGTGGGACGTGGAGCGCGGGCGGTAGGTGGCGCTCCAATCGTATTGCGTTCCGGAGGGCAGGATGTCGGCCACGCCGACCTGCTGGTAGTCCTTCCGGCCTTTGGTTGCCCACCAGTCCAGAAGCACTTTGGGCGAGTCCGGCGCCAGTAGCCAACTGGTGGCGACGTTCACCATGACGGCGTATTTGGGTTTGGCCGTTTCCATGTCGCGTACGAAATCTTCCTGCATTTTCCGGGCGAATGGATGGGACTCCATGAGCGGGTAGGTGTAGATGAAGGGCGTGGCGGAATGGCGGTTGGCGTAGAAGAGGATTTCCGGTTCGGAGCCGAGGACGGCAATTTTGTCGGTCGGTTCTGAGTTGGTGCGGATGAAGTTGCCGATTTGGACAGCTTCGGGAAAGGGGTTGGCGCCGTAGACGGCCGCGGTGGCCATGACGGGGTTGAACTCGAAGAGAAATTCGTGCTGTTCAAAGACGGAAAACAGTACGCAGGCGGTGACGGCCCAGATGGGCCAGCCTGGTTTTGCGGTTGTGCCAACGGCGAGTGCGACGGCCGGCAGGAGAAGGATGAAGTAGTGGTCCCGGAAGTAGAAGCCAGGGCACACGGCCAGGAAACTGATGGCGAAGAAGACAAGCAGGAAATAGCGTTTTTCGCGCCAGAGGAGGTAGAGCCCGGCGGCGGCGGCAATCCAAACGGGCCAATTGGCGAGCGTGATGTAGCGGAGGCTGTCCCACAGCATTTTGAGGCCGTCGGATAGCGGGGTGGCGGTGGCATATTCGCGGGCGTATTGGACAGTCCAGAACCAGAATTTATCGAAGACGCCGGCGCGGGCAAGGGCGGCACAGAGGACGGCGAAGGGAGCCACTGTGGCGGCGGCGAGAAGGGCTGCCTCCTTCGGGCGGCGCTGGACGAGAACGTAGCCGAGAGCAAACGCGGCGAAGAATACGCCATGCTGCTTCATGAGAATGGCCGCCCGAAGCAGAGGCCGGAGGCGAGGAGCGTGGCGAGGCGGCCGGAGTCCTTCCAGCGCTGGAGTAGCAGCGTGCCTGCGATGGCGGGCAGGACGACATAGTGGGTGGCATGGGCCCACATTCCCATGACGCTCCAACCACTGGAGAGTACGGCGTAGGCGGCGGCGACGGCCAGCGCGGCGGCTGCCGGGAAGAAGCGGCGGGCCAAAGCGTACAGGAGCGCGATGGTGGCAACGTTGACCAGTAACAGGCCCACGTGGACGGCAGAGATGGATTGGCCGAAGACCGCCATGACGAGAGCATAGACAAGGGAGACGCCGGGGAACTTCATGTTCGCCGCAATGGAATACGGGGCAATGCCCTGGAGCATCAGCTGGCCCATGTAGGCGTATTCGCCTTCGTCGCGTTCCAGTGGGGCGTCGAGGAGGCGGATACGGGCAATGATGATGAGGAGTATGCTGAGCGCCAATAGGACACGGGGAGGCAACAGCCTCCAGAAGTCGCTACCAGGCGGCTCGGGCGCGGAAGGCTGGTTTCTCGCCATAGGCCTTACCTGCGTGCAACGCGGACTATACGCATCCCTGTAAAACTCGTCGCGGCCTGTGATTGTTACTGTGAGTTTTGTTAATTAAGGTAAAGCAGGGCGTTGAAGAGTAGCTTGAATGTCAGGTAGCTTTGGGCGCGGTACTGCGGGCGCATGCCGAAAAGGATGGCGCGGCCCTGGCCGATGGGGATATCGAGCACGGCGGATTTGCCGGCGATGTAGCGTTCGCCCAGGAGCCAGCCGGATGCCAGCACCTTGGATTCCTTGTACTTGATGACGCCGAATTCGCTGTCCCAGGCGGGCGAGTTTTCCATCCAGATGGCGAACTCCTTCGGCAGGCCGTAGCGGAGGGGACTTGCGTCCGCCATGCTGACGTTCAGAAGCGATCCGGGGCAATAGAAATCGCGGTTGGAGACCGATTGCAGGATATTTGGCGCGGGTAATTTCAGGTTGCGGGCGGCGTAGGCGGAGGACTTGTTGAGGAAGATCAGCTTGCCGCCGGCTTCGGCGAATTGGCGGAGGGCGGCGGCGCCGGGTTCGCCCAGGCCGCCGGTGTAGGCGTCGGGCATTGAGCCGGCGAAATAGCCTTCGGAGATGGTGGACGCCGTCTGGTCCGGGAAGATGATGGCGTCGTATTTCTGACGGAGATTGCCGGTGCGGATTTCTTCATTTTGCAGGCGCGTGTACTGCCAGCCGTAGGTATCGAAGAGCCAGCGGGTCCAGCCTTCGTCCATCACCGGCGATGGGCTTTTGTAGAGGCCGATGCGGGGTTGCGGGATTTCTTTGCGGCCTTCGGCGGGCTGGGGGAAGAAGTCGCCGGTGGTTGTGTCGCGGTAAACTTTGCGGCCCTGTTTCCAGGAGGCGGCGATGGCCTTGTAGCTGTTGTTATCGGCGGCGGAGAGGGTTGCAGCCGGGGGCGGTTCGAGCGAAGTGGCGCGTTCGGCGCGGGCGGTGAAAGAGTCCTTGACGGTCTGGACATTGACGCCCATTAAGAGCGGCAGCGTCTGGGCGGTGACGTCGTAGGGGCGGCGCGGCGGGCCGCCGGGGTATTGGCGGATGTCGGGGTAGTCCTGCTTCTCCATCAGCGTTTTGGCGAAGCTGGAGAAGGGCTGCTGGAGGCGGATGATGTAGTCGCCGGCGCTGTATTGCTTGCCGTCGGCGGTGAAGGCGGCTTTGGCCACGTCGATCTCGACGGCCCCGAATTGGAGGGTTTTCAGGAGTTGGGCGGTGGCGGCGGGGTCGGCCTGATTGGCGGGCACGATGAAGGCGTAGGGCTCCATGCGCTTGGAGGCGCGCTCGTTGATTTTGTAGAAATTGCGGAGCAGGTCAGCGCGGCGGGTGGCGGCTTGGAAGAGGAGGCTATCGAAGGCGACGAGTTGGTAATCGACGATATCGCGCAGGTGCCAGGTGCCGCCGGGCCAAACTTCGAGGTGGTTCCAGGTGGATTTGGCCGGGCTGTAGCCGATGGCTTCGCCGCGTAGTTGATCGAGCCGGAGCGTGATGGGGCTGGCGATGCGGGCGGAGGCGGTTTCGCTCAAGATCCGCATGGCGCCGTGGTAGGACTGGTAGTGGCGCGCGGGGGTCCAGAAGTCGTAGGCGGCGTTAATGGCGATGCCCTTCAAGCCGGCGGCGGTCATATCGGCGGCCATGGCGGTGCCGAGGGAGTTGCACCACTGGGCGATGATTGGGTCGATGTTGGGGTCGATGGGGTCGAGCCACGGGGGCACGAACATGCGGGAGGACGTCGAGCCCTGCTGGTGGACGTCGTAGACGATTTGTGGGTGCCAGGCGTTGTGTAACTGGGAGACGGTGGCGCGGGTTTCGGGCTGGGAGAAGATATACCAGTCGCGGTTGTTATCGTGGCCGGTGTATTTCTGATATAACTCGGGCGGCGCGGAACCTTCGTAGGGCGTGTTGAGCGTCTGGCGGTACCACTTAGTAACTATGTCGAGACCGTCGGGGTTGAGGCTGGGGACGAGGAGGATGATGGTGTTCTGGAGAATGGCCAGGGATTTGGCGTCGGTGGCGGTGGCGAGTTTGTAGGCGTATTCGACGGCGGTGTGGGTGGAGGCGATTTCGGTGGCGTGGATGGTGCAAGTGATGAGCACCACGGTTTTGCCTTCGGCGTAGAGCTTTTCGGCTTCCTGGGCGGGGGTGAGGCGCGGGTCGGCCAGCTTCTTCTGAATGGCCTGGTGACGCTTGAGATTCTTCAGCGTTTCCGGGGCGGCGATGGTGGCGTAGATGAGCGGGCGGCCTTCGGCCGTGCGCCCGTATTCATTTACTTTGACGCGGTCGCTGGATTTTTCCAGAGCGGCGAAATAGCTCACCACTTTGTCCCAATCGAGCACCTTGTAATCGGCCCCCATGCGATGGCCGAAGTGGGACTCCGGCGTAACGGGGGCGGCGGCAGCGAGGAGCGCGGAGAGGACCAGCGTGGCGGCAAGTTTCATGGGCGGTTGAGTTCGTTCCAAAGAGCGGCGTACCAGCGCAGGAAACGTTCGGGCTCCTTGCTTTCCTGGGCTTCGCAGAGGGTGTAGCGGTCGTAGTGGGATTCGCGGAGGAGCTTGAAGAGCTCGCGGTAGGGGTAGGGGCCGGCGAGCTCGTTGATGTGGACGTGTTTGATGAACGGGCGGAGGAGATCGTAGCTGGGGCCGATGGAGCCTTTGACGAGATCGGTGGGGTTGGAATTCCAGCAGGCGCCGACGTTGGTGTGGTTGGCGGCGCGTAGGATTTTGGCGGCGATGGGCGGCTCCTGCGTTTCGCGGCCGTGGACTTCGAGATAGATTTCCACGCCCCGGCCGGCGCCGTATTCGCCGATTTCCGTTAGGGCCGCGCCGATGTTGCCGATCGTTGTGTCGACGGAAACCTCTTTGGGAAGGCCGTTGGGACGGACTTTGATGCCCCAGGCGCCGGTGTCGTGGGCGAGATCGATGAAGGACTTCGCCGTGTCGATTTGTTTGCGGCGGACGGCGGCGTCGACGGCGTGGAATTCGCAGGTGGTGCCGTAGCTGACGAGGCGCACCTTGGAGCGGGCGAAACGCTGTTTGACGCGTTCGCGTTCGGCGGGGCCGATGGAGGGCTCCACTTTGTGGGCGTGTTCGGTGCGAAGTTCGACGCCCTGGAAGCCGGTGGCTTCGAGCGTGGTGATGATCTTCTCCAGGTCCCAGTCCTTGAGGATGTTGTAGGTAACGGCGCCGAGCAGCATAGGCACATTGTATCCGTTAGCGCGTGGGCTTGATGACGGGTAGCAGGAGGCGCGACGGGTGGGCGGAGGAGTGGTGGACGGTGTTGGTGGCTTTGATGGCTTCGTCGTAGGATTTGACGGGTTCCCAGGTATTGGTATGGCGGTCGAAGCGGGGCGAGTCGCTGGACGTGATTTGGACGCTGATGCGGTGGCCTTTCGGGAAGACCATGGCGAGGGACCAGAGGTCGACGGAGATCTTGTAGACCTTGTTGCGGCGGGCGGGAAGCATCTTATCGAAACCTTCGCGGAAGCGCAGGCGGAGGGGTTGGGCCCTCATGAGGGCTTCGAAGCCATCGGGGTGAATGTCGATGAGGCGGACGAAGAAATCGGTATCGCGAGCGGTGGTGGATACGTGGAGTTCTGCGGTGATGGGGCCGGCGATTTCGAGCGGCGCGGTGAGTGGGAGGGTGGTGAAGCGAAGGATATCGCCCCGTTTGGCGAGCGGGCGCTGATCGAGCGGGGGGCGATTGAGCCAATCGTCGGGGCGCGCGGTGACGGAGGGGACGGGGTCGTTGGGATCGTAATCGAAACTGCTGCTGGCGGTGGATTGCTTGGGTTCCGTGCGGGAGAGGCCGCCGCCGGGCTGGAGGTAGAAGCTCTGTTCCTGGGCATTCGGGGGCCAGCCGGAGACGCTGCGCCAGGCGTTGGCGGGGCCGGTTTTGGTGCGCGGATCGCCGAGCGCATAATACTGTACGGCGGGGAGTTTGTGGATGCCGGAATCGATGTCGCGGAGCCAGTAATCGAACCAGCGGCGGGCGAGGGCGGGGAACTCCGGCGTTTCGGGATTCCACTGCAATTCGCCGAGGAGGCGGCCGTTGTGGCCTTTGGGGTGGATGATCAGTTTCTGATTGCCGAGGGCTTTATCGGACCCTTTGGTTTGGGCCTGGGTGAAGTAATCGATGGCGCCTTGGGTGAAGATATCGAACCAGCCGGTGTAGTGGAGGATGGGGACTTTGACGCGTTCGGGGTGGCTGCGGATTTCCTGTTGTAAGTACTCGGCGTCCAACTTATGAATGAGCGGGCGGGGAAATTCGGGCGCGGGCGGAATGCCGCGGTTCTTCGTCCATAAATCGACGAGGCCGGACTGATAGACGCCGCCGGGGTAAGTGAGCGATAAGTAGGGGCTGCACTGGGCGTCCTGAATAGCGCCGGCGGAGAGGTGCGGGGCCCCGCTGGCGAGGGCGAGATATCCGGCGATGCCGGAGCCGCTGGAGCCGTAGATGGCGACTTTGCCGTTGGACCAGGGTTGGGCGGCGATCCATTCGACGGAGTCGTACCCGTCCTGCGCTTCGGAGGTGAACGAGGCCCATTTTCCTTCGCTTTCCTGTATCCCGCGGAGGTTTTGCTGCACGACGGCGTAGCCGGCGTCGACGAACGAGTCAATGCCTTTGGAGAAGAGATTGGGCGTGCGTGAGAGGATGACCGGAAACGGACCAGCGCCGGGCGGAAGCGTGACGGAGGCCGAGAGCCGCACGCCATCGCGCATGGGTATCAGTTCTTTCTTTGTGTTGGCGGCGACCAGGATGCCAGACAGGGCGAGCGGGAGAAGCCAAAGTCGCATTCCACCTAGTTTAACCGCGGATCAGGGAACTTAGTAGGCGAAGTGGGCGATAACCGTAGCGCCAAGCGAGGGAGTGTTTCACCTCGTCGGCGGCTGCCAGTTGGGCAGTCAGCGATTCAATGGTCCGGTTTTGCTCGGCGATGGCGTCGTGGAGGATGAGTACATCACGCAACCTCTCATCGGCGGCGATTCGAGTGACGGCCAGTTCGGTTTCATATTCGCCCAGTACGGCGAGAAGTTTCTTGCGCTGTTCTTCGGGTTCCATGCTGGTGCTGGGGATGGATGCGGGGACGGATTGCCACCACGTGTTCGCGGACTCATAGCCCAAGTCTGTGAGGAGGCCGGGGAAAACATCTTCGAAAAGGCCGGCCGTATCGCGGTTGAAATGATTGCGCCAATCTCCTGCGATGCCTTTGCGCCGGTGGCTGAAGGGATTTTCGTCACCGGGTTCTCGCCCGGCGCGGCTGGCGAACGAGTGATCGCGGGCGATGGCGGCGAGGACTGATTGGGGCACCTTCCATTGCAGGAAAGCGCCGAGGCGGGCCAGTTCGGCGGGGAGATTGGCGATCAGATCTTCGTACCGGGTGAGGTGGACATTGTCGAAGTCCGCATAGTCCTTCCAACTACGCAGATACTCGGCCCACTGGGCGAGGAGGAACATGCCGATCTGGAGTTTATTGCGTTGCGTCGCGGTGGCGAGGGGATCGCGGAGGAGAAGTGTGATGGGAGTGGGG
>CANIFK010000158.1 GCA_947466555.1 Acidobacteriota bacterium
CCGACCCGCATTCACATTGATCTCCGCCGTCCGCCCAAACTCCCCGCTCACAATCACCAGCGTCGAATCCAACATCCCCCGCTCTCCCAAATCATCCAGCAGCGTCGCAAACGCCTTATCCAACTCCGGCAAAAAGTCATTCGCCAGCGTCGGAAAAATATTGCCATGGTGGTCCCACGCGTTATCCCCGCGCGCCACCGTCACAAACCGCACGCCCGCTTCCACCAATCGCCGCGCCAGCAAACACCCCTGCCCCATGCTCGTCCGCCCATAGCGCTCGCGCAACTTCTCCGGTTCCTGCCCCACGTCAAAGGCCTTCTTCGCCAGCGGCGATTTCATCAAATCAAACGCCGACTGATAATACGCATCCAACGTCTCAAACGTATCCGTCGTGTCATAACGACGGATCTTCTCATCCACCAACGCCTGCAGTCCGCGCCGCCGCTCCACGCGCGCCCAATCCACACCCATCGGCAGGTCCATATCGCGCACCGCGTACTTGGCGACATTCACCTCCCCGGCCGAAAACGGATTGAACCGCGGCCCCAGAAACCCGGCGCGCGCATTGTTCCCCCGCGGCTGCGGCACAAACACATACCCCGGCAACTCATTCCGCGGCCCCAGCTCTTTCATCACAACAGACCCAATCGCCGGCGCCAGCACCGTCGGCAACGCATCGTGCCCGCTCAGCCACAACGTCTGCGCCGCCCCGTGCGCCGATTGCTTATGCGTCATCGAACGGATCACCGTGTACTTATCCGCCCGCCGCGCCGTCAACGGCAAATGCTCGCAAACCTGCAGCCCGGCCACATTGGTCGATATCGCCTTGAACGGCCCGCGATACTTTGCGTCCCCATTCAACTTCATGTCGAACGTGTCCAGGTGGCTCAGCCCGCCCGCCAAAAACAGATGAATGATCGAAATGTCCCGCGAAGGCGCCGCCGCCCGCAGCCGCAGCACATCGCTCCAGCTCAGCGACCCCAACGCCGCAATCGACCCCATCCGTAAATACGATCGCCTGTCCATCATGTCAGTGGTTGTACAGAAATTCCTTCGAGTTCAAAATCGCCCACAGCGCGTCCTGCAACACCGCCCGCCGTTCCCCGCCCGCCAATGCCGCGTCCAACGCAGCCCGTTCGGCCGCCGTCGGAAACCGCGTCAGCGTTCGCAAAAACACCGAATCCACCACGTCCCCCGTCATCCACTGCGAAATGACATTCCCATCAAAAGCCAGCTTCTTCTGAATCGTCTCGCCACTGATCAAATGCATCGTCTGCGCAATATCCGGCTGCGCGTCGCGTTCGCAAATAATATCCCGGTTCAGTCGCCCAAACGTCGACAGCATATAGTTCGCCCCCGCATACACCTGCATCGCGCGCGTCCCCGGCGGATACCCTGCAAACTTGTCCGGCACCCCGGTCACCTGCGCAATCGCATCGGTCAGCGTCTCCGCTCCCAGCCGCCGCATCCCGAACCGCGAATAATTCAACGCATCCCCGCGATTCGTCTCGTTCGGCTCCGCGCTCAACTGGTAAGTCCGCGACAACAAAATCGTCCGAACCAGCCGCCGTATATCGAACTTGTTCCTAACAAAATCCGCCGCCATCGCGTCCAACAGCGCCGGATTCGTCGGTGGATTCGTCACCCGGAAATCGTCCACTTCCTCCACCAGCCCGCGCCCCAGATACTGCTTCCAAACCCGATTCACAAACGCCCGCGCAAAGAACGGATTGTCCGCCCGCGTCATCCACCGCGCCAGCGCCTCCCGAATATCCTTGTCCTGCTCATCCGGCTCCAACCCGCCGTCCAGATACTTCGGCGTCACCGCCTTCTTCGTCTTCGGATGCGTAACGACGCCCTCTTCGTGATAGACTGTCGCGTTCTCATCGTTCTCGTAAACCTCCTTCACGCCCACCCGCGCAAAGAACGCCGCGAACCCGTAAAAATCGTCCTGCGTCCACTTCTCCCACGGATGGTTGTGGCACTTCGCGCACTCAATCCGCACGCCCAAAAAGATCTGCGAAATATTGGTCGCGTGATCCGCCGCGTTCGAGTCAAACGAGATGTTGTAGAACGACGACGGCCCCTTCCCAAACAGGTGCGCCCCCTGGCTCAGCACCAGCCCCGTCACCAACTTGTCGTAGGGCATGTTCTCCGCGAACGCCTTCCGCAGCCACTCGTAGACAATCCGCCCACCCTTCGGTCCCGCCTCCCGCGTGCCGGCCCGTGTCAACTCCGCCATCTTCAGCGCCCACACCTCGGCGAACTCCGGTTGCGCCAGCAGCCGGTCCACCACCGCCGTCCGCTTGTTCGCCTCCTTCGAAGCCAAAAACGCCCGCGCCTCGTCCTCCGTCGGCAGCTTCCCCACAACGTCCAAATACACCCGCCGCAAGAACTCGGAATCCCCGCTAACCGCCGCCGGCCGTATATTCAACTTCTGCAACTTCGCAAACACATGCTCGTCGATGAAGTTACTCCGCGGCACCCGCGCATACCCCGCCTCCGCCCGCGACCCGGCCACCAATATCCGCGCCGCCACGGCCTTCCCCATCGTCCGCACCATCACCGCCGTCTCGCCCGTCTGCAGCGCTCGCGCCTGCCCGTTCTTCCCCACCTGAACTACGTCCGGATTGTTCGACGAATACTGCACCAACTGCGTCACATCCCGCACCGACCCATCGGAGTAATACCCCACCGCCACCAACTGCTGCGTCGCGTCTTTCCCCACCAGAATCTGCTCCTGCGGATACACCCGCAGCTCGGTCATCCGCGGCGCCCCGCCCGCATCATACGGCGCGCCCTCGCGAATCCATTCCGCAATCGTTCGATACTCCAACGAATCCGCCGCGAACCGGAACCCGCCCCCATGCCCAACAGCCGCGGTGGCCTTCAACAACACCAAACTCTTCTCGGGAGAAGCCCCGTCAATCCGCTTCGAAATCGCCTCGAAATCCAACGCCGGCTCATACCCAAACAGCGAAAGCTTAAACCCCCGCTGCCCGCGAATCGACCCATGACAATTCGCCCCCGAACATCCACCCATCGTAAAAATCGGGGCCACGTCGTTCACAAAACTCTTCTTCAAAACAGCCCCCGACGCCCGCACCGTCACCGGCACCGTCGTCAATCCGGCCCCGCACTTCGCCGTCAACCAAGTCGAACCCTTGCCCTTCGCGACAACCCGCCCCCCAACCCATTCCGCGATGCCCCCATCGGCCACAGTCAAAGTACATCCATCCCCATCCACCACCACAGTCTGCCCCGCGCCCACGCCAAACAGCGTCACCGACGGCGGATACACCGCCGGCGCCGCGCCCACGCAAACAGCCATCAACCCAACAGCGAACTTCATCTCTTCCCCTCCACACGAACCGGCGCCGACCGCCCCAACACGCGATCCCCAACCTTCCCATTCAACACAATCTCCCCAGCCTTCGTAAACACCACCTCCGCCCGCGTCACCCCAGCCGGGACCACCACCGGCGTCACCCCATCCCCATCAATCACCAAATCCCCGCCCCCGTCATCCAACCGCGTCAAAATCACAGTCAACTTGCCCAGCCCCGCCCGCTCCGGCGTCTGAAATACCACCCCCGGCAAATCGGCCACAGTAGCCAACAACGCCGGCTCCTCCGCATCCCCCGCCACCCGAATCCGCGACTTCCAATATCGTGCCCGCGCCTCGCGCTCCACCGTCCGCCCCGCCATCACGCCCCGCGCCCGAAACACGACTCTACTCAAATCCAACGACGCATCCCCCGCCACCGTAAGCGGCACCGCCACATTCGTCCCGTCCAGGTAGTGGATCTCCCCGCAAGTCCCCGTGTAAGAAGTATTCTTCGGCTCGGCAATCATCCGCGGCGCCGTCACCCCGGCCGGCAAACCCTCCGCCCAAACCTCCACAGGCGTGTTCCATCCCTCCATCCGCCGCACCCGCACATTCACCACATTCTCCCGCCCCCGATACAACGTCGTGTGTGCCCCCACAATCCGCACCGCAAAGTCCGGTTCGGCCCTCTTCAACGTCAGCCGATACAAAAACGTAGCATCCCCGCGAAACTGCGAATCCCGAATGGCGACTGTATACCGCCCCGCCCGCGGCAACCGCAGCGCCAAATGCGGATCCAAATTCGCCGGCTCCTTCCCGGTATTGGTCGTGGGCTCGTCCTGCCAGGCAATCCGCTTCCCCGCCTCGTCATAAACCGCCACCAGCGGGTCCAACAGAAATCCCAAATTCATCGACTCGACAGCCAACACCACATCCTCCGGCCCGTCCACGCGAACCGAAAAGTAGTCCGCCGCCCGGTCCGTATCGATCACCCCATTCACCACCGTCCCCAACTCCACCGCCACCGGATCGGCCCGCTTCCGCGCCGTCCCCGGCGCCACCGTCAACTCCCGCATCCCCGAAACCACAAACGGCACCGGCAGCGTCGCCCCGCCCACATGCAGCAGCGAAGCCCCCAACGGCGCGTCCGCAGGAATCGCCATCGAAACCCGCGCCCGCCCAAACCCAGCCGACAACACCTTCCCCTGCGCCAACCCAGCGCCCAGCGTCACCTCTGCCACCCCGTCCAGATTCACACCCTGCAAATCGAACTCCACCGTCCGCCCGCGCTCCCCGCCCCCCCGGCAGCGCCAAATCCACATGCGGCATCGCCCCCGCCAGCAATCGATAATCCGCCGTCTCCGACCCCGTCTCCCCCGACCCATACACCCGCAAAAAATACTCCCCCGCCTCCGCGAACTTGTACACAATGTGCGGGTCTTTGAACGCGTAGTAGTCGTCGGAGTACTCCAACCGCCGCCCCTGCGCATCCAGAATCTCCATCACCCCATCGAGCGACGACCCGTTCCGCGTCGCCAGCAAATCGAAGGTCAGCGTCTGCCCAGCCGCCGCAGAAAACCGGTAGTAGTCGTAATCACCCGCCGTCACCACGCCGTTCACCAGCGCCGGCATCACCAACCGTGCGGCCTTCTCAAAATCCCCATTCGGCTCTTTTTCAAAACTCTCCGCCCGGTCGGAAATGTCCAGCCAAGTCAACGTCGACCCCTGCGCCGCCATCACCCGCAAGTCCCGCCGGCCCGGCTCCGCGCCGCCTTCCGCACGCACCCGCAGCTTCGCCCGATACGCCGACGCCTCCACCACCTCCGCCACCACGCCCCGGCCCGACACCGTCGCCCCGCGCAACCCCTGTAAATTCCGCCCGCGAATCTGCAGCTCCACCGCGCTTCCGCGCCGCAATCCCCTAGGAAAAACCCCGGTAATTTGCGGTTCCAACGGCGGCGGCTCAGCCGCGCCAAACGCAGAGAACAAAGCGGTAAACAGGATTAGCAGCAGTCGCATCAGTCCAACTCAGACGAACTATATCATCCGCTTTTCCTATGTCCCTCAGAATAATCCTTCTTCACGTGGAAGCCTGGAACAGCCGAAGATTCCCTCGAGGGCAGTTGGTTGTCATTACGCAGTCTTATCTTTGTATTCGGCATTAGCGTTTCGTCGCTTCTCCCGGCGGCCTCAGCCGATGCGGTGGCAGCGAAACTAACCACCGGATTTCTCTCGAAGGAATCCCCTGGTCACTTCTGGGCCATGGCTACCGCCTATCGGGCGTCCTTCGGTCCCGACGGCATCCAACTTGTCCGTCACGGCCACCGCGCCGCCATCCGCTTTCCCGGCGCCCGTCTGCAGTGGCGCGCGGAAGGGGACCCGCTTGCCAGTGTGAACTTTCTCGGCGCCGCCCCGCGGTCAATAGCCGGGTCCACCGCCATCCGCGCCGCCAGCGCTTACCCCGGTGTCGATATCGTCCTCCGAATGCAGGACGGCCGTCTGAAATCAGAGTTTCAACTGGAGGCCGGTGCCGACCCCTCCTCGGCCAGTTACTGTGTCGATGGCGCTCAAGTCCAGCTAGGTCCCCAAGGGGTGTCCCTGGCGTTCGACGCGGGCGCGGACTGGCGCTGGACTGAAGAGGGTCTACTCTCGTGGCAGAATCGCCCCGACGGCAGTCGCCTCGCCGTCCCGTCCTCGTTCACTCTCCACAATTCCTGCATCGGCTTCCAACTCGGTGCCATCGATCCCACCCTCCCGCTCACTATCGATCCCGATCTCGTCTTCAGTTCCTACCTCGGTGGTGGTCTATTTGACGCCATCACCGCCATCGCTACCGACGCGCAAGGAAATACCTATATTGGCGGCTGGACGGAGTCCTCGGATTTCCCCGCCATTAGCGGCTATCAGGGCACCGCTTCCGGCCGTATTGACGGCTTCGTCGCAAAGGTCAGCTCCACCGGCCAACTGCAGTTTTCCACCTACCTTGGCGGCTCCGCTGAGGATCGAGTCCTGGCGCTCGCCGTCACCGGTGCGGGCGTCATCACCGTTGCCGGTCACACCACGTCTTCCAACTTTCCCACCGCTGCCCCCGCTTATGCCTCCCTGGCCGGCGGTCGCGATGCCTTTGTCTCCCGGCTCAACGCAGCCGGCAACGCCCTGCTGTTCAGTACCTACCTAGGTGGCGCCGGCAACGACGCCGCGCTCGGCATCGCCGTCGATCCGGGCGGGACCGTCGTCGTCGTTGGAGAGACCGCCTCCACGAATTTCCCTTCACAAAGTGCCTACAGCCCAACCAACGCGGGCGGTGTCGATGGCTTCCTCGCCCGCTTCTCCTCCTCGGGCTCGCTCGTCTCCAGTACCTACTGGGGCGGCGCTGGCGATGACCGGATCCGCGCCGTCGCCGCCAGCCCCGACGGAAACTTGCACTTCACCGGCGCCACCGCATCCTCTAACCTGCCCGTCGTCAATGCCGTCTACCCTTCACTCCGTGGTTCGATGGATGCGTTCTATACCCGCTTCAATTCGACTGCCAGCGGTCTCGCTGTTTCCACCTACCTCGGCGGTTCCGGCGGCACCTCACTCAATGAGGAAAGTGGTTACGGCATCGCCATCGATACCAGCGGCCGCGCCTGGATCGCCGGCGTAACGCCATCCGCCGATTTCCCGGGTGTCTCCGGCGGCTACCAGTCCACCTATGGCGGTGGCGTCTCCGATGCCTTTGTCGCCGTGTTTTCCCTCGGTGCCGCCCTGGATTGGGCCACCTATATCGGTGGAACCGGGCTCGATGCCGCAACTTCCATCGCCGCCGGGTCCGGCTTTGTCGGGCTCTCCGGCTACACTACCTCCACGAACCTGCCTCTCTCCAGCGCCATGCAAACCACCCGGGCCGGGGAATATGACGCCTTCTGGGCCGCCTTCCCCACCACGTCACCTACCCCGCTATTTATCAGCTATCTCGGCGGTTCCGGTTCCGATAGCGCGGCCGCCGCGGCGGCCAGCGGCAGTTCACTCACCATCGCGGGCACCACACTCTCCTCCAATTTTCCCCTCGTCTTAGCTACGCAGGCGGCCAATCCCGGCTCCTACGGCGGATTCGCCTCCCGCATCCGTTTCGGCCCCGGCCCCATCACCGTAACTCCCTCCTCCGGCTCGGCTCTCACCCAGACATTTCAGTTCACCGTCTCCCACGCCAACGGCAGTTCCGCCATCGCCAACGCCGAGGTCCTCTTCAACGCTACCTATTCCTTTGTGAATGGCTGCTATTACTCGCTCGATCGAGCCAATAACACCCTCCGCCTCTTCCAGGACGCCGGTAATTTCTGGCTCTCCGCCGTCATCGGCTCCGGGACCGTCCTCAACAACGGCTCCTGCTCAACCGCCGCCAGTGCCGTCACCGTCTCCACCACCGCCAGCGCCATGGTGTTCTCCTTCCCCGTCACCTTCTCCACCAACTTCGCCGGCGCCAAAAATATCTACGCTAACGCCACCGACACCGCCGGTCTCGGCGCCGGTTGGCCCCAGGTCGCCACGTGGTCCGTCGTGGCGCCAGCCGCTCCCACCGTTGCCACTCCCACGCCATCGGCGGGTACCGGGCTCTCACAGTCGTTCTCTTTCTCGTTCAGCGACGGCAATGGAGCCGCCGACATCTCCACAATTTATATCCTCATCAACAGCGGTCTCAGCGTTCCCAACGGTTGCTACCTGGTCTTCAACCGTGGTGCAAATACACTCTCGCTCTTCCGTGATTCCGATTCAGCCTTGTTGCCCGTGACTCCCGGCGCAAACACGACGGTCGGAAACGCCAGTTGCTCCATCGCCGGCGCCGGCCTTAGCGTCACTGCCGCCGGAAACCAACTGACCCTCGTTGTCCCCATTACCTTTCAACCAACGTTCTATGGCACACGGTTGATCTTCTCCTCCGTCACCGATGCCGGCAATCTGTCTTCCGGCTGGCAGGCCGTCGGCACCTGGATTCCCACGCCCAATTACGCTCCGACCGTAACCTCGGTCTCCCCTGCCTCGGGCGGAGGCGGAAGCCAGCTCTTCACCGTCACGTTCAACGATGCCAATGGCTTTGCCGACATTGCCACCGCCGCCTTCCTGGTGCAAACCAGCGTCACTACCCAGGGTGCCTGCTACATCACATACTCCCGCACCGCCAATGTGCTCAACCTCTTCCGTGATTCCGATTCCGCCTTCCTCCCCGTTACTCCCGGCACCGCCACCACTGTGGAAAATGCCAATTGCTCTCTCTCCGGAGCCGGCATGTCGATTTCCGGAAACGGATCCCAACTCACCTTCGTCTTGCCGATCTCATTCAAGCCGTCCTTCGCGGGAACTCGCAATATCTACGCCGCTGTCACCGACATGGGCGGCATCGCCAGCGGCTGGCAAACAATCGGGTCCTGGACTCCTACGCCCATCTACGCCCCCTCCGTTGTTTCTGTCACTCCCGCCTCAGGCGGCGGCGGTGCCCAGGCATTTACCGTCACCCTCAGCGATGGCAACGGCTTCAACGACATCGCTTCGGCTGGCTTTCTCCTGCAAACCACCGTCAATACGCTCAACGCCTGCTACATCACCTACTCCCGCACGACCAACACGCTCAGCCTCTTCCGTGATTCAGACTCGGCCTTCCTCCCCATCACCCCCGGAGCGGCCACCACCGTTGAAAACGCCAATTGCTCCCTATCTGGCACGGGCCTATCGGTCTCCGGCGTCGGAGCTCAACTCACTTTCGTACTGCCGCTGACCTTCAAGTCCGGTTTCACGGGGACGCGCAATATCTATGCCTCCGTTACCGACATCGGCGGACTCGCCAGCGGCTGGCAGGCGATAGGAGCCTGGAACCCGTTCCCCGTCTACGCCCCCACGGTCGCCGCACTCTCCCCCTCCTCCGGCACCGGCGTCAGCCAAGCCTTTAACTTTCAATTCACCGACGGAAACGGCAACGCCGATATCGCCACCCTGACATTTCTCTTTAATGCCGCGCCCAATCCCGCCACCGGCTGCTACATCACGTTCTCCCGCGCGGCGAACACTCTTTCGCTCTACAATCCGGCCGACTC
>CANIFK010000159.1 GCA_947466555.1 Acidobacteriota bacterium
AGGGTGAGATGCACCTGCGCGTGGCGCTGGAGAAGCTCCTGGCGAAGTTCGGTGTGCATGCGCGTTCACGGCCGCGGCGCATCGCCTACCAGGAGACGATCCGCAAGCCCGTGCAGGTGAGGGGGCGGCACAAGAAGCAGACCGGCGGCCACGGCCAGTTCGGCGACTGCTGGATCCGCATGGAACCGCTCGAACGCGGCGCCGGCTTCCAGTTCGCCAACGAAGTCTTCGGCGGCTCCATCCCGCGCAACTTCATCCCCGCCGTGGAGAAGGGAATTGTCGAAATCGCCGCCAATGGCTTTCTCGCCGGCTTCCCCATGGTCGATTTCAAAGTGGTCGTCTACGACGGGTCTTATCACGACGTCGACAGCTCCGAAATGGCCTTCAAGCTCGCCGCCCGCAAGGCGTTCAAAGCCGCCATGGTCGCCGCCAAGCCGTCGCTGCTCGAACCCGTCATGCGCGTCGAAATCCAGGCCCCCGTCGAATTCGCCGGCGACTTGATGAGCGATGTCACCGGACGCCGCGGCCGCATGAACGGCATGGAAGTGAAAGAGAATACCCAGATCCTCCGCGCCATGATCCCCATGGCCGAGATGCTGACCTACCAAAACGACCTCACCGCCAAAACCCAGGGCCGCGGGTCGTTCACCATGGAATTCGACCACTATGACTACGTCCCCCCTCTCCAGGCGGACAAGATCATCGCGGCCGCCAAAGCCGCCGGCGTCCACGTCTCCGACGAAGACGAATAGCGGCGACCTCCACGAGGGATACCCGGCTCCCGCAATCCGGGTATCCCTCTACTTTCTCCGGGAAACTGCCGATATACCTATAGGGACACACCCCCTGTGACACTGGTAAACAGCCTGAGTTGAATCATGAGCCGCGCTTATAGTAAGGTCAAAGGGTTGCAATGTAACCTCAAATTCAAAATCCGCCGGGAGATGGAATGAACAAGTTTCCAGTTCTGCGGGTCGCCCAAGCGACCGTAGCTACCATCTTGACCGCGGGTTGTCTCCTTGTGGGCCCCTCGCTCGCCATTGCTCAGGTTGCGCCGGCACTCGCCGTCGCCGCCAAGCCGGAAGCCGACGATACGGCCACGCGAGGCGCGGAAGCCGTGCCGGCTTTGTCGCCGATTCCCGCGTTGGTCCCCTCCGCCTTTCCTCCGAAACCGAGTTGGAAAGAGGAGCGCTTAGTCAATGCCGAACGCCTCTACACCGAAGGCTACCGCCTCTATCAGGCCGGTGACCGAGAAGGCGCCCGGAAGCAGTTCGACGATGCGCTCGATCTCGTCCTGAATGCCAAGTCCGAGCCCGTCAATCGCTCCTCATTCGATAAACGGTTCGACGAACTGGTGCAGAAGATCTACCGCATCGACGTCGATACATTGCAAAGCGAAAAATCCGCCTCCACCCAGCCGTCGTACGACAAGGCGCCCATCGACGACATTCTTTCTCTCACCTTCCCGGTGGATCCGAAACTGAAAATGAAGGTGCGCGAGGAAGTCGGCGCCACGGTCAGCCAGTTGCCCCTCGAAGCTTCCGACGCCGTGCTCAGCTTCATCAACTACTTCTCCGGCGAACGCGGCAAACGCACTCTGGTTGCCGGCCTCAAGCGCGCCGGTAAGTTCAAGCCGATGATCTCTCGCATTCTCGACGAAGAGGGCATCCCGCAGGAGTTCATCTTCCTCGCCCAAGCCGAAAGCGGCTTCCTGCCCCGCGCCATGAGCTACATGGCCGCCGGCGGCATGTGGCAGTTCATCCGCGAAACCGGCGGGAAGTACGGGCTTAAGAACGATGGCTGGGTCGACGAACGCTTCGATCCCGAAATGGCTACCCGCGCCGCCGCCCGCCATCTCCGCGATCTCTATCACGAGTTCGGCGACTGGTATCTCGCCATCGCCGCCTACAACTGCGGGCAGGGAAATGTGGATCGGGCTGTTTCTAAAACTGGCTATGCCGATGTCTGGGAACTCCGCTCCCGCGGCACGCTGCCGCTCGAAACGTCCAACTACGTCCCCATCATTCTCGCCATGACCATCATGGCCAAGAATCCCCAGAACTACGGTATCGATGACATCGTTCCCGAAGAGCCCCTCGTCTACGACACCGTGGACGTCAACGTTCTCACCAGCCTTGCGCTCGTCTCCGACATCATCGGCCGGCCCGTCTCCGAACTGAAGGAATTGAACCCGGCACTGCTCCGCGACTTCGCGCCCGCCGGCTACAAACTCCACATCCCGCGCGGCTCCAGCCAGTCGCTCATGGCAGGTTTGGAAATGATTCCCTCGGAGCGCCGCGCCAGTTGGCGCGCCCACCGTACCGAATCCGGTGAAAGCCTCGCCGCTCTCGCCACGCGGTACCGCACCACGGTCGCCCAACTGCAGTCGGTCAATCACCTCACGGAGGAGGAACCGAACGCCGGTTCGCTTCTCATCGTTCCGGCCGTTGCCCAGCCCGTCATCATCGCTCGCGCGACCCGCCCCGCGGTCCGCCCAGGCGCTCGCACGCAGACCATTGCGCGCACGCCCATCCGCCGTCCCGCCACCACGCAGTCGGCCTCTAAGGCCGCCCCCAAACAGCCGGTGCGTAAAGCCGCCCCCACTGTAGCTCGCTCCGCCGCCCGCCGTAAGCAGGGATAAGTTTCGGTTCGCCTCCCTCAAAACAGGCCTGCTGTAGCCGGATATCCAGCAAAACCAAGCAACACAAAAAGGGCGCCCAGCGGGCGCCCTTTTACCTGCTTCAGAGACCGCGCGAACTACTCGCCCGGTACCGGCTTGCCAACCGCCTGCCGGCAGCGCTGGAACAGCTCCAGCAACGACTCCGCATATTCTTCCGGCGAACGGGCCGCGCTCTTACCGGCGAACCCTGCCGCCGGCGTGCCTTTTCCGTAGCCAGTGCTGACGGCGATGAACTTCATCAGTTCCAGCGCCACCTCATCACGATTATTCTTCTCACCCGGTTTCGTGTCGGGTGCTTTTTCGTCTGCCATAACTCTAGACTAGACTAAGATGCCCGTTCTCGCCCGTCGACCTTTGCGCCGCATGCGCGGAGGAGCTCAGGCCTTCCTCATGGAAGCAGCCGACGGCCACCATTACGTCGTCAAATTCACGGATAATCCGCAGCACCGCCGCGTCCTCGTCAATGAGTACGTCGCCTCCATTCTTCTGCAACACCTCGACATTGCCCAACCCGAATCCCGCGTCATCGAAGTTACCGCCGAACTCCTCCGCGAATTCCCCGACGTCTACATGCAACTCGGCACCTCCCGCCGCGCCGTCACCCCCGGTTGGCACTTCGGCTCCCGCTTCCCCGGCAACCCCATCACCCAAGCCGTCTACGATATCCTCCCCGACCCTCTCATGAAAAAGGTCGCCAACCCCGAAGACTTCCTCGGCGTCCTCGCCTTCGACAAATGGGCCGGCAACTCCGACTCCCGCCAGGCCATTTTCTTCCGTGCCCGCCTCTCCGATTGGCGCCCCAACGCCCAGGGCAATCCGCTCCAAGTCGCCTTCGTCGCCCAGATGATGGATCATGGCTATCTCTTCGACGGCCCCAACTGGGAGTTCCGCGACGCCCCCCTCTTCGGCCTCTTCTTCCGCCCCATCGTCTACGAAAAAGTGCGCGGCCTCGCCGACTTCTCTCCCTGGCTCGAACGCATCGAAAACTTCCCCGAAGAGATCATGGACCGCGTCCTTCGCGAAGTCCCCGAATCCTGGCTCCCCGGCGATGAACGCGATCAACTCACCCGGCTGCTCGAAACCCTGCTGAAGCGCCGCAAACGCGTTCCGCAGTTCATCGAAGATTGCACCCGCGGCCGCGTCAACCCTTTCCCAGCGTGGCAACCACAGACTCGGTAATCATCCGCGCCGTCGTGTTCGCCATCAAAATCCCATTCCGGAAATGCCCGTAGGCCAGCCACAGGTCTTTCCCCTCCACCTTCTCCACCACCGGCTCCCCGATCCCCGACCCCGGCCGCAACCCAGCCCACACCAGGTCCGGATCCCGGTTCAGTAACCGCGGCAACAGCATCAACGCCGCCGCCTTCAACGCCTCCACCCGCTCCGGCTCCACTTCCTTGTCCCATACATCGCGCTGCTCATCGGAACCGAAAATCGTAAATCCGTTCTCCCGCTGCAATGCGTAGTGGTGCCCGTGCCGCACAATCGGCGGCAGGGACTCTTTCTTGCAGTGGTAGCCCAGCAGGTGTCCCTTCACTGGAAACGCGCGTGGTGCCCCGTTTAAACCCTCAATCTGGCTGGCCCACGCCCCGCTGGCGATCACCGTCGGCCCCTCGCACCGTTCCACCCGGTCATTCTCCCGGATCTCCACGCCCAGCTTTCCGCACGCCGCCACCAGCGCCTCGCACACGTTCCGCGGATCCACCACCGCCTCGTTCGGGAACCACCGTGCCGCCCGCACCCCACTCGTCGGAATCGGTGCAAAGTACCGCGCCCCGGAAACCGTCAGTTCTTCCATGTAGATGCCGTCCGGCCGCGGTTGGTCCAATGCTTCCTTCTCGGCGTCGTTGAACGCCAGTTCCATCGTGCCGCACACCCGGAAGTCAATCGGCACTCCCGTCGCCAGCGTCAGCTCTTCCACAAACTCGCCATACTCGGCCAGGCTCTGCACCGCCACCTGCGTCCACCGCGAGTCCTCATGGAACTCCCCTGCCGGTGTCAGCATCCCCGCTCCCGCCCAACTCGATTCTCCCGCCACCCGGCCGGCGTCTCGCACGACGACCTGATATCCCGCCTGCGCCAGGCGCCAGGCAATAGAGAGCCCGATGATCCCGGCTCCGGCAATCTCAACGCGCATGTCTTTCCATGTTACTTGTCCTTATGCCCACTTGTAGAATGGGGGTATGCATCGCTTCCTGCTCCACAATGAGTCGATCCGCGAAACAACAGAGCCCTGCCTGCTCCCCGGGCAGGTCGGATTCCTCAATGGCTGGGGCGTTTTCAGCACCCTCCGCGTCGCCGAAGGCGTGCTGTTTGAGTGGGATCGCCACTGGGCACGCATGGTGCGTGATGCCCATAGAATGCGGGTTCCGATGCCGGAATCCCCCGAAATACTGCTCGACGGGCTCCGCCGTCTGATCGACGCCAATGACGCCAATAACGGCACCCTCCGCGTAGCCATTGTCCGCAACCACGGCGGTCTTTTTGAAGCCCCCGGGCAATCCCGCAAATTCGATGTCGTCGCCTTCACCACCGGCCTCCGCAACTGGGGCGAATCCGTCCGCCTCGCTATCAAGCCCAACGCCCGCCAGGGCGCCAACGAGTTCCGCGGTGCCAAAATCACCGCCTGGGCCAATAACCTCTCCTGGTACGAGGAGGCCCACGAACGCGGGTTCGATGAAGTCGTCCTCCTCGACGAACAGGGCCGCGTCAGCGAGTGCACCTCCGCCAACCTCTTTGCCGTCTTCGGCAACGAGGTCGTCACCCCGGCTCTCGACACCGGTTGCCTACCCGGCATCACCCGGGAGGTATTGCTCGAAACCATTCAGGTCGATGGAATCACGATCCGCGAAGGCCACCTCCTTCCCGCCGATCTGGAACGCGCCGACGCCGTCTTCATGACCTCCTCCACCCGCGACGTCCTCCCGGTCACTGAAGTCGAAGGACTCCGTATCCGTCAGGAATCGGACGTGCCTGCCCGCCTGCTGGCGGCTTTCCGCGCGCACATTTCCAGTTACGTGGACTCCCGTCGCCTGTCCGTATCCCGGACGGTATAGCCGATGCGGGTTATCATACGCCCTGTTCTATCGCCCAGGACAGATGTATCATGTTCTTATTCAATGACACTGGAATGTCCAAAGTGTGGGTCGGACGAAGTGCGTCTTTCCCGGAAAAAACTTGCCATGCGCAAGTTCTTTCGCCTTTTTGGCATCTATCTCTTTCGCTGTGAAGAGTGCGGCCATCTATTTCGTTCCAGCATTCAGCGTATTCGTCATTTCCTCTACGCCAAATGTCCCATGTGTCATCGCATGGACCTCAGCCGGTGGACACGCGAGTTTTATAACCCGCCGTTTCTCACCCGCTTCATGCTCGGTTTCGGCGCCAAGCCCGTCCGATGCGAATACTGCCGGAATAACTTCTGGAGCTTCCGCCTGGTCCGCGAACGATTCAGCAAGGAAAAGCGGGCCGCGCGCAGTCAGGTAGTCGTCGAGGTGGAAAACGAAGTCCACAACGAGATGAGCCGTTCGGCTGGCCCCAAACGGTAACTCTCGCTAGTTTACGAACCGCCGCAGCCGCACGTTATTCACTAGCCCGAGCATCATAAAAACGCTCAACATACCGCTCCCGCCGTTACTCATCAGCGGCAGGGGAATACCCGTTACTGGCATCCTGCCCACCACCATTCCGACATTCACTAAAAGGTGGAATAGTAGCGTCGCGCAAATACACATGCAGATATACATACCCCCGCGGTCGGGCGCCGTTTGAGCGTTCTGTACGATCTGCATGAACAGCAGAAAGTACAGCCCCAGCACAAACACCACGCCCACAAACCCGTGCTCCTCGGCAAACGCCGCAAACACGAAGTCTGTATGCGGTACCGGCAGGAACTGGTACCGTGTCTGCGTCCCGTGTGTCACGCCCTTGCCCCACATCCCCCCGTTGCCGATCGCAATCTTCGATTGGATCACCTGATAGCCGTCGCCCTTCGGATCCCGCGACGGATCTAGGAACGTCTGAATCCGTGACTTCTGATAATCCTTCAGCAGGAACCAGCTCGACGGAATCAGCACAATCGCTAGGGCCGCGATCAGCACCGTGTACTGCCAGCGCAACCCGGCCAGAAACACGCCCATCGCCAGCACCGGAAGGTACGTCATCGACGTTCCCAGGTCCGGCTGCTTCATCACCATCAGCATCGGCACGCCCACCAGCGCGCACAGCTTCGCCAAATCCTTCCAGTGCATGGAATCCGTGCGCAGCTCGGTCAAGAACCGCGCTACCAGCAAGACCATCACCAACTTCGCAAACTCCGATATCTGAAACAGGAACCCGCCCGGCAACGCAATCCACCGCCGCGATTCAAAGATCTTCACCCCAAATAGCGCTGTGACGATCAACAGAAATATCGTCGCCCCATACAGAATCGGCACCTGTCCCAACAACGTGTGATAGTCCACCGACGAGATAATCCACATCAACACCAGGCCCACGCAAACGAAGATGATCTGCTTCCACCACAGGTCTTTCCACTTCGTGCCCTGGCCCGCCGAGAAGATCTGCAAAATGCCGATCGCGGCGATCAACAGTGCAATCAGCAGCAGTCCCCAGTCAAGATCTTTGATCGAACGGTAGCTGGCCATCGTTAGTTCGCGAATCCCTTCGCCCCGTGCGGCGCAAGCGCCAGCGTTGGCAGCCGGTTCACGTTCCGGTTCTTTTTGTCGAAATAGGCCTTCATCACGTCGCGTGCAATCGGCGCTGCCTGGTCGCCGTGCCCGCCGCCTTCATACAAAACCGAAACCACAATCTCCGGGTTCACCCGCGGCGCGAACGCCACGAACCACGCGTTGTCTTTCAACTCCGCCGCCAGTCGCGACGACGACTTCAATAGCTCATTCGAAGCCAACTGCGCCGTCCCCGTCTTCCCGCAAACCTCCACGCCCGGCAGTCGCGCCACGCCGCCCGTACCGCCCTGGTTCACAACGCCATACATCCCGTAGATCACCTGGTTGATCGATTCCATGCTCACGCCCGATTTCCGCGGTTCAATCCGCGCCGGGTCCTTCACCAGATGCGGTCGCTGCCATACGCCTCCAGCCGCGATTCCGCCCGCCATCACCGCCAACTGCAATGGCGTAATCGTCAGATACCCCTGGCCAATCGCCACCGAAATCGTATCGCCCGGGAACCACTGCTGCCGCAGTGTCCGCGCCTTCCACTTCGAAGACGGCAACACCCCGCGATACTCAAACGGCAAGTCGATCCCCGACTCTTTGCCCAGCCCGGCAATCTCGCCCAGCGCCGCCAATTTATCAATCCCCAAGCGGCTCCCGACGTTATAGAAAAACACGTCGCAGCTCTGCGCCAGCGCCTGGTGCAGGTTCACCGTCCCATGTCCGCGCTTGTTATGGCAGTGGTGATAATGGCCGTAGAAGTTCATCCCGCCGTTACACGTAAACGTGGTCTTCTCGTCGATAATCCCGTTCTCCAATGCCGCCAACGCCACCAACGGCTTAAACGTCGACCCCGGCGCGAGATTGGACTGGATAGCCCGGTTCAACATCGGTTTCTCGATGTTGTTCATGATCTCGTCCCAGTCTTTTTGCCGGATCCGGCCCGCGAACTTGTTCGGGTCAAACGCCGGCCGCGAAACCATCGCCAGCACCTCGCCCGTCCGCGTATCCATCGCCACCACCGACCCGCGCCGCCCCTCCAGCGCCAACTCGGCCACAATCTGCAGGTCCAGGTCGATCGTCAGCTGCATCGACCGCCCCGGCTCGGCTTCCTTGTACCCAATCACCTCGCGCTCGTTGCCCTTGTTGTCGACGACCACCTGCCGCTGCCCGTCCACGCCCATCAGCGTCTCGTTGTACTGGCGCTCAATCCCGGCCTTGCCGATCACGTCGCCCTGGTTGTACTTGGCAAAATCGGCGAGGTCCAACTCGGCTTCCGTTACTTCGCCCACATACCCGATCACGTGTGCCAGCAGGTTGTCCCGCGGATACAGCCGGTGCTGCACATGTACCAGTTCCAACTCCGGAAACGTGTCCGGATCGTGGTGGCTCTCGACGAACGAAATCTCCGCCGGCGTCAGTTCCTCTTTGATCACAATGGCCTGATACTTCGGCCGTGAACGGAACCGGTGCAGCCGGCCCTTCAGCTCTTCCAGGTCCAGGTTAAGGCCCGCCGCAATCGCCGGCAAATGATCGTCTTTCAGGTTTTCCCGCGATAGATAAACCGAAAACGACGAGTGATTGTCGACAACCGTCCGTCCCTCCCGGTCCAGAATCTTCCCGCGCGCCGCCAGAATGGGTGTGGCCTTAATCCGGTTCCGGTCCGCCGCTTCCGAATACAACTCGTTGTTCTGCACCTGCAGTTTCCAGAACCCGGCGATAAGAAACAGGAACACCGCCACCGAAATGTACTGGAAAAAGGCAATCTTGCTGGAGGCGTAGTTGGTGTCGTCGTGCAGAATCGACGGATCCAGCTTGTCGGGGTTCAGCGGATCGTTCGGATTATCGTGTATGCGAGTGGCCACGTGTCCTCTAGCCCCTTTCCCGTAGTTTATCGAGAATCAGAAACAGCGGTACGGCAACCAGCGAATTCAACAGCCCAAACAGCAGCGTCTGCGTCAGGTCGAAGTCAATCGCCTGGCCCAATAGCGCCCTCACCAGGATCCAC